>CAJWNY010000086.1 GCA_913043815.1 uncultured Gammaproteobacteria bacterium | reverse complement strand
ACAAACCAACAAACCAACAAACCAACAAACCAACAAACCAACAAACCAACAAACCGATCCCTCACTGAGGAAGTGATTTGGGTTCTAGGCCAGCGCTTTTTTTAGTGTGGATGCGCAGCTATGGGGTAGCACGCTTTCAACCTTCACTTTGTAGCACCCTTGAAAGGTCGAAAATGTGCGTAAGGCTTTGGCTAAAGCTAGGCACACTTGAGGTTGTAACTTGGTATCGACTTCAATGAATGCTGCATTGACTTGGAGGGTTGCCTCTGCGCGCAGGGCTTTGCAATCGATCCGGCCAACCATCCGATCCTTAAACAACAAGGGTAGTGAGAAGTACCCATAACGACGTTTTGCGGCAGGAACATAGCATTCTATGAGATAGTCGAAATCAAAAATGTCGATGAGTCGTTTGCGTTGAATGACCAAGTTGTCGAAGGGTGAAAGGATTTTTAACTGCGTGTCTGCTTTGGGCAAAGGCCGGTCCATTAAATTTGCAGGGGCCAAGTATACCTCTCCCTCGGGTAGTGTCAGCTCTACAAGTTCATTGCTGGCAAGCCTAGTTTCCACAAGAGACTTAATTTCCTTTCGTAAATTCACGTCACGCCGTCCGTAAGCAATGTTCTTGAAATGCACGATGCCGTGGCAGGCAAGTTGTTCATTGACTAAATGCCTAGCCCATTCAGCGGCAGTGGGTACTTTTAGATCCAAACCTTCGGGTAAGACACGCTCAGTTAGGTCATAGGTTTTTTGGAAATTTTTGCGTGAAGAGATCATTAAGTCGCCTTCTAAGTACAATACTTCAATTGCCTGTTTTGCTGGTTTCCAATCCCACCAACCTGTTTTATTCAGACGGGTGTCTTCAAAATCTTTCGAGCCTAGTGGGCCCTCTGTTTCAATACGTTTAAGAATGCTGGCCATTAGGTTTCTGTCTTTGCTGCGCCTTTTATGCAGTAGATCGTCGCGCACGGATTTTTTGTCCGGTAGTGAAAAGCGGAAATCTTTCATGGGTAAGTACGAGGCAGCGTGGGCCCAGTACTCATAAATCTGACCGCTCTCAAGCAGTTCGTTGCTCATATCTGGTGTGAACCCGGGCACGCGCGATGACCAAGTATGGTTATGGGCTCGTTCAATCACATTGATGCTGTCTAATTGGATGTAACCTAGGTGTTCGATGGCGGCTAATGCTCCTTTGCCAAAGGGCTGGTTTCGCGTGAGTCCTTGAGCATGTAGTGCTAGGCGGCGTACTTTTTTAATATCGGTCACGCCTTTTATTTTAATCATGTGGCAGCAGCCTCAAATATGCCTTGAAATGATATATCTGTTACGAACATCATATCCCGAAATTTTCAACTACTGCTTTATGGCGTTTTAATCCGAATAACTGTCGTAGTGACGGCAAGTGCGCTCTAATTAGCGTTTTAGTAGAGAGATTAGTAGACGGGCATCTTGCCGCAGTGATGAGGTTTAGTCACAATCAGCGCCTAGCGGTCTCACCATAGATTTTTCCCGCCGAGTTCGATTCACTTTTGAGGTTTATAAGATGAAGTCTCCGAAAAAACGTTTGTCTGATGCACTGATTTTCGTTGCCATCATATTTTCCACTAACGCCCATGCGGTTGCGCCCAAAGCGGTTATTGCGGATGGCGGCATGGTGGCTTCACGATCTGCTTGGGCCTCTCAAGTGGGTGCGCAGATTCTGGATCAAGGCGGTAATGCGATTGATGCGGTTGTCGCCGTTGGTTTTGCATTGGCAGTAACTTATCCCTCAGCGGGTAACTTGGCCGGTGGTGGGTTTATGGTCATTCATCTGAACGATGGTACCGTGATTACCAACGATCATCGCGAGAAAGCGCCCGCGGCCTCCACCAAAGACATGTTTCTAGATTCGGAAGGTGAAGTAGTAAAAGGGCTGTCAACCAAATCTCACCTGGCTGTAGGTGTCCCAGGCAGCGTGGCTGGATTACTCAGTGCGCTAGAAAAATACGGCACCATGAGTCGTGCTCAAGTCTTACAGCCGGCTATTGACCTTGCCGCCGACGGAATTTTACTGGATCGCGATCTGGCTGAAGCGTTTGCGAGCCGGGCGCCAGATTTTGCGCCTTATGCTGCCAGTCGAGCAGTGTTTTCTAATGAAGGAGTGCTTTACGAAATTGGTGACCGCTGGATTCAAAGCGACCTTGCGCAAACTCTGATTCGCATCAGAGATAAGGGTAGAGACGGGTTTTACAAAGGCCGCACAGCTGACTTGCTTGTTGCCGAGATGGAGTCTGGTAACGGGCTAATTAGTCACGATGACCTCGAGGATTATCAACCTCGATGGCGTGAGGCAATTCGCGGCACTTATAAAGGCTACGAGATTATTTCTATGCCGCCACCATCTTCTGGAGGCATATTGCTGGTGCAAATGCTTAATATGTTAGAAAACTATGATTTGAACGCTGCGGGTTACGGCAGTTCAGAAGCCATCCACCTTATGATCGAGGCTGAACGTAGAGCTTATGCCGATCGTGCTGAACACTTGGGCGATACGGACTTTTATCCAGTGCCTGTTGCGCGATTGACTACCAAGACCTATGCCAAAGAAAGATTTTCAGACTTTAGCCCTGCTAAAGCCAGTCTCAGTGAAAATATTGAGTCAGGTAAGGTACCTTATGAAAGTTTGGAAACCACCCATGCATCGGTCATGGATGCCATGGGCAATGCGGTCTCGTACACCACTACATTAAATTTATCTTACGGCACTAAAATTGTCGCGAACGGCACCGGGGTACTGCTGAATAATGAGATGGACGATTTTTCTGCTAAGGAAAACGAACCTAACTTTTATGGTTTGATTGGTCGCAAAGCCAATTCCATTGAGCCGGGCAAGCGCATGCTTAGCTCGATGACGCCGACTATTGTAGCTAAAGATGGTAAGCCGTTATTGGTCACCGGTTCGCCAGGCGGCAGCACAATTATTACTACTACTATGCAGATTATTTTGAATGTGCTTGACCACAAAATGTCGTTATCGGATGCCGTGTCTAGCCCTCGCTTCCATCATCAGTGGCTACCTACTCGTATCATTTATGAATCTCAGGCATTTTCAGCCGATACTCGCCGGTCATTAGAGAACAGGGGGCATAAAGAGTTGGTACCTCTTCCGGGTAAATATCAAATTGGTGACGCTAACTCTGTTATGCGCAGTAAAAATGGTTTTGAAGGAATGGCGGATCCGCGTAATGCAGGAACAGCAGTAGGTTCTCCTAGTGAGAAAAAATCACTGACTGCCGTGAAGTAGGAAAGCCTAAGTTAAATCGAGATTTAGATGAGCTCCATTCGAGATACAGCGCGAATAATTATATTTGAGGCGGATACACCAGCGGGGAGATTTTTCGATATCGCCCTGATAGCAGTGATTTTGCTCTCCGTTATAGTCGTAATGCTAGATTCTATGGCCGATCTGAATAGTCGTTACGGCGAAATTTTGTATGCCGTTGAATGGTTTTTTACCATTATCTTTATTATTGAGTATGGTTTGCGTCTCTGGTGCATTGAAAAACCTTGGGCTTATGCTCGGAGTTTTTATGGAATTGTCGATCTATTTGGTTTTTTGCCGACGTTGTTAAGTTTGTGGGTCGTTGGTGCGCAGTACTTTTTGGTTGTTCGCGTGCTGCGAGTGCTCAGGGTATTCCGCGTTTTAAAAATGGCGCGTTATGTCGGAGAGGCTGAGGTAATCGCACAGGCGTTAACTGCGAGTCGGCGTAAAATCACCGTTTTTATAGCTAGCGCCTTGGCGTTGATGGTGGTGTTTGGTTCCTTCATGTACTTAATAGAGGGACATATCAACCCAGGATTTGCCAGCATCCCGCATAGTATTTATTGGGCGGTAGCCACTATGACCACGGTGGGATACGGCGATATTGTACCCGTGACCGGACTCGGTCAGGCCGTGGCCAGTTTTATTATGATAATAGGTTACGGAATCATCGCGGTACCTACAGGTATTGTTACCTTGGAACTTAATCAGGCGAATAGACGTCAGGCGAATACCAAAACCTGCGCTGATTGCTCCGCAGAAGGCCATTCCCGAGAAGCAAGCTATTGCTGGCGTTGCGGTGCCCACCTCTATCCGCGTAAATCTGCGGCTAATGACGGTGACCCGATGACCAGCATAGACTGATCCATTTTTTATTGGGGTCCTAGCTGCGCTTGGAACTTACTTTTAAGTGATTTAGCTAAAAGGAATATGCATAGCGGAAGCACTCCGATAGGTTTTTAAAATCTCCGGCGCGGCTGATACCTGATGATTTCGCTAGTGAATGGTCGCCCGATCTTTGGGTCAAGCTAGGCCTATAAAAAATGCTTAAATTCACGTAAAGTGTTTTCGGCTTTGGACAGTCTTAGAGTCCGCGAATTTTTTCAGCATTTTATTCAAGATTTTGTGCAACAGAGGAGTAATTATACTGTGCTTGAAGCTTATCGAGCCCACGTAAGTGAGCGGTCAGAACTGGGTGTGCCACCCAAACCTCTAGACCCAGTAATGACCGCAGATTTGATCGAATTATTGAAATCGCCCCCAGCGGGCGAGGAAGCATTTCTTCTCGACTTGATCACAAATCGCGTACCTCCGGGCGTCGATGAAGCAGCTTATGTAAAAGCCGGATTTCTCACCGCAATTGTTACCGGTGAGGCCTCTTCACCTGTCATCAATGCAGAGACTGCTGTTACTTTGTTGGGCAACATGCATGGCGGATACAACGTCGCCACGCTGGTCGATTTATTAGATAACCCAGCGCTTTCAGCTCGGGCCGCAGAGCAGCTGAAGACAACCATTTTGGTTTTTGATGCCTTTCACGATGTAGCTGCCAAAGCTGATGCCGGTAATGCTGACGCTAAAGGCGTGATGCAAAGTTGGGCTGATGCCGAGTGGTTTACCAGCAATGATGCAGTACCTGAAAGTATCAAAGCGATAGTTTTCAAGGTCACCGGTGAGACGAATACCGATGATTTGTCACCTGCTCAAGACGCATGGTCGCGACCAGATATTCCGCTGCACGCTCGCGCAATGTACAAGATGACTCGGGACGGTTTAACCCCTCAAGATCACGGCAATATTGGCCCAATGAAGCAAATCGAAAAGATGAGCAATCATGAGCTCCCAGTTGCTTTTGTTGGCGACGTAATGGGTACGGGTTCGTCTAGAAAGTCGGCTACTAACTCTGTGCTTTGGTATTTTGGCGAAGATATGCCTGGAGTGCCAAATAAGCGTTCTGGCGGAATTTGTATCGGTGGCAATGTGGCACCGATCTTTTTCAATACTATGGAAGATGCTGGCGCGTTAGTTTTTGAAGCCCCAGTGGACAAGCTTGGTTTTGGTGACGTCATTGAGATTCGTCCCTATGATGGCAAAATCTTAAGCGAATCTGGCGAGGTTTTATCTGAGTTTGAACATAAGTCAGACGTAATTCTTGATGAAGTGCGTGCCGATGGCCGCATCAACTTAATTATTGGTCGTGGTTTAACCCAGCGTACTCGAGAGCATATGGGGCTGGCGCCTTCGGATGTTTTTCGTCGCCCAGTGGATGTTGCTGCTTCAACCAAGGGCTACACATTAGCTCAGAAAATGGTGGGCAAGGCTTGTGGTGTTGATGGTGTGCGTGCTGGTACTTATTGTGAGCCAAAGATGACCACTGTGGGCTCTCAAGACACAACCGGTCCTATGACCCGGGATGAACTGAAAGACTTGGCCTGCCTAGGTTTTTCTACAGATCTCGTCATGCAGTCTTTTTGTCATACAGCGGCTTATCCCAAGCCGGTAGATATTGATACTCAGCATAGCCTGCCAGATTTTATTATGAATCGTGGTGGTGTATCTCTGCGTCCGGGTGACGGCATTATTCACAGCTGGTTAAATCGCATGTTGCTGCCCGATACCGTAGGTACTGGCGGTGATTCGCATACTCGGTTCCCCATGGGTATTTCTTTCCCTGGCGGTTCAGGTCTAGTGGCGTTTGCCGCAGCTACAGGGGTTATGCCATTAGATATGCCAGAGTCTGTTCTGGTACGTTTTAAAGGCGAAATGCAGCCGGGTATTACGCTGCGTGACCTAGTTCACGCCATTCCTTACTACGGTATTAAGGAAGGGTTATTAACTGTTGAGAAGAAAAACAAAAAGAACTTCTTCTCTGGCCGCATTTTAGAAATTGAAGGCATCGACTCTCTGACTGTTGAGCAAGCTTTCGAGCTGTCTGATGCTTCCGCTGAACGCTCTGCTGCGGGTTGTACCATTAAGTTGGGCGAAGACTCTGTTGCCGAGTATTTGCGCTCAAATGCAACGTTATTGCGCTGGATGATTGCTGAAGGCTATGGAGATGTGCGGACTCTAGAGCGTCGCGTCCTTAAAATGGAAGAGTGGCTTGCGAATCCTACATTGATGAGCTCCGATGCTGATGCTGAATACGCAGCAGTCATTGAGATTGATTTGGCTGATATTAAAGAGCCTATCGTTTGTTGTCCAAACGATCCAGATGATGCTCGGTTGTTATCAGACGTGGCCGGCGATTCAGTAGACGAGATCTTCATTGGTTCGTGTATGACGAATATTGGGCACTTCCGGGCAGCAGGTAAGCTGCTGGATGAAGCTGAATCGGTGAATTCACGCTTTTGGATTTGCCCGCCTACGCGTATGGACGCCCACACGTTGATGGAAGAAGGCTACTACAATATATATGGACGAGTGGGCGCGCGAACGGAGATGCCTGGTTGCTCATTGTGCATGGGTAACCAAGCACGGGTGTTAGCCGGTGCAACGGTAATTTCGACTTCAACTCGAAACTTCCCAAATCGCTTAGGCGATGGCGCGAATGTTTATTTGGCATCTGCTGAATTAGCATCGGTGGGCGGGATTTTGGGTCGTATGCCAACACCTGCTGAGTATATGGAGTACGCATCAAAGATCGATTCTATGTCAGCCGAAGTTTATAAATATATGAACTTTGATCAAATCGAGTCTTTTCATAATGCTGCAGAGAAAGGCAAACTTATTGCTGCACAGCAAATTGTTGAAGTGTCTTAAGACGCCCAGCTATTAGCAATACCAATTACCACACTGTTTGAATCCTCATTCAGTGGGGTGGTCGGTTGCAATAGTCCTTGCGCATGTCTACTTCGCCTCTCAATAGTCTTTTCCCCCTAATTTTGTTCTGAACCCTCCGATCAGCAGTTGCTTGTCTGTTGCGAGCTGTTCATATCTGTGGTGCTTCGTGTATTTGGGAACTTTAAACTTCACAGTTGGATAATTGTTTATGTCACAAACCGCCAAAGTCGACCTGCCTCAGAGTGTTATTTTTGATATGGACGGCACTCTATTAGACACAGAAGTGCCGGCTCGCTTAGCCTTTTCTAAAGCTATTGTGGCGGCTGGTTTTAACTATGATGCGAGCATTTATGATCTATGCCTAGGCACCACCCATGACGCAACCAAAAAGGTGCTTGATGCAGCTTATGGCCCAAATTTTGATATTGATCAATTGCATGCGCATTGGACAAACCACTTTGTAGAACTGACCAAGGACAATCCAATTAAGATTAAGCCCGGCATATTACAGGTGCTGCAAGCATTGCACGCTGCAGGCGTGCCCATGGCTGTTGCCACCTCTAATAAGCGTGCTGTTTGCGAGGACGCTTTAGCAGCTGCGGGTATTGCCGGCTATTTTCTGCACTATGTTTGTTCTGGGGAAACTGCTAACTCAAAGCCCGCTGCCGATCCTTTTTTAGCAGCGGTAGCGCTACTTAACGCGCAGCCAGAAAACTCTTGGGCAATAGAAGATTCTGATGTGGGCACGTTGGCCGCGGTGCGGGCGGGTTTACGCGTATTTCAGATTCCCGATCAGTTACCACCTAGTGCTGAAACCCGCGCCCTTGGACACGAAATTATTTCCAGCGCAGAAGAACTATTGCCGCTTATATAGGTGCAACGTTGGGTCAGAGTTGATAAACCTTGTTTACCCAATTGGAAGCACAGGGCTATCTGCCTTAACTCAGCTATGGGATAGGAAAGGAAACTAACGCAAAGAATAGAAGGGAGAAAAATAGGCTTTAAGAGTAGCTTGGATAGCGCTGACCGCCTGAATATAAAAGCACCCAGAACTTTTGGTAGCACAAAAAAAACCGGGACAACTCCCGGTTTCAAATAGATGCTCTGGTCAGGCTTAGCACACCGACCGTATCGAAGTTCTTAGTCAGCGCTTAAGCCCACAAGTTGTGAAGCCGTTAGCTCTAGCGCGCTGGCCACACGGTTAAAAAACGCAACCTCATGGTCGCTGACTCTGCCATCCGCATGAATAACAATTTCTAATGCACGTATTGTCTCAAGGCGAGCCTTAGAGGTAAGTTTGCGCGAACACTTATTCAAATATCTCTCCAACGGCGCGGCTTCGTAAAGTTTTGAATTTGCAGCCACGCGAACATTAGCGCTGGTGAATTTTTTACCGGTATAGGTAAGAAGCACTTCCTTGACCTTGTCCACCTCAATATCTTTGATATTGGTGTCAGATGCCGTCGCGCGTGCAAGGGTCATTAGCATGACTTCTTGAGCTAGGATTTTTTGTTCAGCCTTGGTCAGCGCTTTGCCACCAAATAGTTTCTTTACGCCAGATAGTTTAACGATGCTCATTCACAAGTTCTCAATAGCTAAATTCAGCGGTCAGTATAACTTAAACTTCTCCGGGAGCACCGTATTATGGTGTGGTCGCTTGTAAAGCTTTTAGTGCTGTAAATCTGATCGTTAATCTTTTTGAAGCATAATTTCTGCCGCTGAGCTTGCACAAATAACTCAGGTGAGGTGCCGCACTAGATCATGCAACCTGTTCACTTCTATTGGTTTTTTGTATGTTCGTTGATTTTGATCATGTCGCTACCTAGTTATGCGGAATACGAAGCACCGAAAAATTTCTTTGGCGATCCAGATCTCCATGGTACTTGGACCAATGCCACGTTAACTGCCCTGCAACGGCCAGAAGAGTTCGACAGCCTAGTTGTGTCTGTAGGGCGTGAACGCGAAGTCACCCAGACACAAGAGGATCTGTACGAAGATATAGATAACCCGAACAAGCAGGCGGTAAGTTAGACAGTGGCAGTGGCGTAGGTGGCTACAATACCTTTTGGTTTGATGAAGGCGACCGCATGGCTCGAGTAGATGGCGAAATTCGTTCATCGCTGATTGGGTATCCAGAGGATGGCAAAAGCCCGTATAGCCCTTTCGCTTATTGGTCCATGGCAAAAAATTCAGTCAAATGATGTTTCGCTATGACGGCCCGGAAGTGCGCCCGTTAGGTGAGCGTTGTATTATTGGCTTTGGTTCTACCGGCAGTCCGCCAATGTTGCCCGTACTATACGCATGAATAGCCAGCACCCCCCAATGCACGTAAAAAATGGCTGAGGGATTCTACTGGTTGGTGGGAGGGCGATACTTTGGTAGTTGAAACTACTAACTTCCATTTATGCCAAAGTGTGCGAGCGGGTATTCGCAATCAATTGATTAGCACAGATGCACTCAAAGTGACCGAGCGCTTTACGCGAGTTTCTGCTCAGGACATTAAGTACGAGTTTTCTATGGATGACCCTGCTGTTTACTCTGAGGTTTCGCGCGCTGAGACGCCTATGCGTAAAAATACAGATACTATTTGTGAGTAAGCGTGTCATGAAGGCAACTACGCAATGCCCGGTATTTTGGCTGGCGCCAGGCTGGCTGAGGAAGAAGGTCGTGCGGGTGGTCTTATGCAGACACTAGCGACTTGGATCGGTGACTATTAGGCCTAACCTTTTGTAACGTCTTTTAGTTTTTTGCAATTTAGAGTTGCGATTATTGGCGGCTGACC
>CAJWNY010000085.1 GCA_913043815.1 uncultured Gammaproteobacteria bacterium | reverse complement strand
CGTGGAATGCCTCCTGGTATGGGTCGTCGCTAAACCTTATGATAATATAATGGGTTAAATGGCGCTCATAAAAAACCAATAGGAAGGAAACATGTCCCTTGCATGGAGCGGCGGATGCTATAGAATACCTCGCCTTTCGCAACCGACCTTTTTCACTCAAGAGATAACTATGGTAACGATACGATTAGCCCGTCACGGCGCTAAGAAAAGCCCTTTCTACCACGTAACGGTAGCGGACAGATCCTCCTCTAGAGACGGACGGTTCGTCGAGCGCGTTGGTTTTTATAACCCACTCGCAAAAGGCCAAGCGGAAGTTTTGCGCATTGACTTAGATCGCGTAGATTACTGGATCGGTGTAGGCGCTAAGCCTAGCGACCGTGTCTCCCAATTGATTGGTCTAGCACGCAAGCAAAGCCCCGCAGAAGTTTTAGCGGCAGCAGAGTAGTTTCGGAAGGCATTTGTGCCTCCACTTAAGCTATAAGCTGGTAGCCAACTCATGAATTCTGACATTATCGTGGTTGGTAGGTTAGGGCGCTCTTTTGGTGTAAAGGGCTGGCAAGTACTCCAGTCCTTTACCTCGCCCCCTGAAAATATACTCCAGTATTCTCCTTGGTACCTGCAAAGATCGACTGAAAGTTTATGGCAAGAGCTTGCAGGGCACGTATGCCAACCCCACAAGAATGGACAGATAGTCCGCCTCGAGCATATTCAAAATCCAGAAGACGCCCACGCGTACAGTGGCAGTTTTATTGGGGTGCCCCGAGATGCGCTTAGCCGAGTTGACAATGCTGACGAATCTGCGGATGCAGAATACTTTTGGCACGATTTGGTGGGCTGCGAGGTTTATAACTTAGAAGACCTTTACTTGGGTCGTGTTGATCATCTGATTGAAACTGGCGCCCACGACGTGCTTATTGTCAAAAGCGATGAAGGCAATCATCTTATTCCGTTTCATGAACCATATTTACAAAATGTCGATTTGACCGCCGAACGCATCAGCGTTGAGTGGCATTTAGACTGGTCCTAAGGCTTATTCCATGTGGCTTGGTGTCATTACACTTTTCCCAGAGATGTTCGATGCCGTATCTAGTAATGGTGTGTTCGGCCGGGCGGTAGACAACGGTATAATTTCCCTAAATCGCTATAATCCCCGAGATTTTTCCACTGATAAGCACCGGACTGTTGATGATCGTCCCTATGGCGGTGGTCCTGGTATGGTGATGATGGTAGAGCCGTTGCTCAAAGCTCTAGAGGCTGCCAAAAAAGATGCGCCAGAAAGTGCTTTAGTTGTGCTTATGAGCCCTCAAGGGAAGGTCTTTACTCAGGCCAAAGGGATTGATTGCGGACAATTAGATGGGCTGATCTTAATCTGCGGCCGTTATGAAGGCATCGATGAACGGTTCATTTGCGGGCATGTTGATGAAGAGTGGTCTATAGGTGATTATGTGCTCAGTGGGGGTGAATTACCCGCAATGGTGGTAACAGATGCCATTGCAAGGCACTTACCGGGCACTTTAGGCAATCAAATGTCAGTAATTGACGAATCACACCTTGATGGAACGCTCGATTACCCTCACTATACCCGCCCCGAGAAATTGGGTTTGGACGTGGTGCCCGCAGAACTCCTAAGTGGAAACCACAAACAAATGTCTCGGTATAGACGCCGTGAGGCGCTTAAACGAACTTTAGATCGAAGGCCAGACTTGCTTACCGGGCGGATGTTCAGCCAAGAAGATCGAAAGTTATTAGAAGAATGTTTTGCTGGCTGCAATGTGGCCAAAGCAGCGGAGTAGATAAAATGCGCAGAAATAAGATAATCGAAGAAATCGAAAACAGTCAGATGAATGAGATTCCTGAATTTAGTCCTGGTGATACGGTAAGTGTACAGGTGCTAGTTAAAGAGGGTACTCGAGAGCGCTTGCAGGCATATGAAGGTGTTGTAATCGGTATTAAAAAGCGCGGACTCAACTCTGCATTTATAGTGCGTAAGATTTCTCACGGCGTTGGTGTGGAAAGAACTTTCCAAACACATAGCCCGTTGATCAAAGGTATTGAAGTCAAGCGCCGTGGTGATGTTCGCCAAGCGAAACTCTACTATTTGCGAGAACTGTCTGGTCGTTCTGCTCGAATTAAAGAAAAAGTTAAGGCTAAATAAAAGTCCATCACAAAGCTTAGTGATTGTTAATCTCGCCTCTGGCAGCCCCTACGGAGTGTTCACCTGTCTAGCTCGGCTGACCCCTCTCTGTCAGAGGAGCCCGGGTTGGACATCTGATAATTTCTGCGCATCCTGCGCAGGGTAGTCATTGTTCTCTATAGTTTTGCTCGTTATTTTTAGTGCCTAATTCCGCTTTTTCCTAGGTGGGGCTCATTCTGCTAAATCGCTCGCGTCAACACACCGTTGCTGGCGCCTTTTTTTATATACCGTTAGAATTATTTTGCTACCCTTAGTCTTGGCCAAAGTTGGGTCCGTCCAGTTTAAACTAATTTGCGGTTGTTCCCTTTATGAGGATTTCTCTTGTCAATACCGGGGGCTGAAAAAAACCAAACGGATATTAGCGGTTATTTAGACACGCTTTGGTTAGAGCGTGGCTTAAGTGAAAATACGCTGATGGCCTATCGCCGAGATTTGCATATGACAGCCCACTGGCTGGATAAGCACAGTCATGGCCAAATGGAATTATTACAAGCGGACAACGATGCACTTATTGAGTTTATGGTTCAGCGTAAAAATACTGGTGTCAGCGACAAAAGCGCGGCCCGCTGGTTGAGTACTCTGCGTGGTTTTTACCGCCATATGATTTTCAATCAACGTCTTGTTGATGATCCAACGCAAAAATTAGAGCACCCCAAATTGGGCAGATCTCTTCCTAGCTCTTTGTCTCCGGCCCAAGTAGAGGTGCTACTCACCGCCCCTGATGTGAGCACTGCGATTGGATTGCGAGATCGGACGATGCTTGAGGTGCTATATGCCAGCGGTCTGCGTATTACCGAGTTGGTTACCCTTGAGCTGGCTAATGTGAACCAGCGTCAAGGTGTTGTTAGAGTTGTGGGTAAGGGCAATAAGGAGCGGTTGGTGCCTATGGGTGAAAACGCATTAGATTGGGTTAGTCGATATTTAAGTGACGCTCGATTAAGTCTACTGCCAGTAGGAGGCAGCGTGTTATTTCCGAGTCGGTTAGGGCGGGTAATGACACGGCAAACGTTTTGGCATGCGATTAAAAAGTATGCTTTGCAGGCCGGTATTCAGAAAAATATCTCGCCACATACATTACGCCATGCATTTGCCACACATCTTGTGGATAATGGAGCGGACCTGCGGGCCGTGCAGATGATGCTAGGGCATAGCGACCTTTCTACTACGCAAATTTATACCCATGTTGCTCAGCAAAGGCTCAAAGAGTTGGTACAGGAGCATCATCCTCGGGGATGATATTGGGACAGATTAATGATTTGCGACTTGAGTAAGATCAATTGGCCTAAGCAAAGGACTTTACTGATTTAACTCAACTTATAAAGGACTGTAGTTGCCATGTTTCTAAGTACACCTAAAAGACCATTTGAGCGCAAATTACGCTTCAAAACTTTGTCGGCATTGGTTCTTGCTGCCCTGCTGCTGGTGCCGCCAAGTTTTGCTACTGCGGCATCAGCTTCTCCGTCAGGAGCAGCCACAACAGCCGCAATAGGCGAACAATCAGATCTCGCGCTTGATTTGCCCAAGGGCAGCGAAGTTGCAGTTGCGCGCCTTTTAGAACTGCGCCCTGACATTCCAATTATTGCGGTTTATCCAATTAGTGTAGACGGTATGTTTGGTATCGATTTGGCTGGTGGTACAACGCTGTTTGCGACCAAAGACGGCATTCATCTTTTCGCTGGCGAATTGTTCGCAATGGGTGAGGAGTTAGTAAGTCTCTCCGAGCGGCGTCGCAGCACTGAACGTGTCGAGTTAATGGCGCAAGTTAAGAGTGCAGATATGATTGTTTTTCCAGCCAAGGACAAGAGGTTAGATTACATACATGTTTTTACTGACGTTGATTGCGGTTATTGCAGAAAGTTGCATGCCGAGATCGCAGACTATTCTGCGCTTGGCATTGAAGTACGCTACTTGGCATATCCGCGAACAGGGCTAGAAGGTGAGACCCACCAAAAAATGTCAAACGTATGGTGCTCTGCTGACCGCAAGCGGGCGTTAACAAAGGCTAAATTAGGGTTAGAAGTTGACGCTGACAAATGCGTTGACCCAGTAGTAGAACAATTTCAGTTAGGGCGGTTGATTGGTGTAAGCGGTACACCAGCCATTGTCACATCTGACGGGCGCTTATTGCCCGGTTACTTACCAGCAACAGAGCTGCTGGCGAGGCTAAGTCAGTAGCAAAGCAGTATTAACCTAACAATAGACGGCTTCCAGCGCTCTGCGCGCACCGAAGGTCTGATTAAAACCCCGGAAAAATTAGTGAACAAACTTCGAATAGGTATTGCAGGTCTTGGTACGGTTGCTCAAGGCGTATTAGACCTTGTTAGAACCAATGGCAGTCTAATGACCAGTCGCACTGGCATTGAACTTGTTGTGCAGCGTATTGCCAGTCGCAGCGTCAAGCCTGGTGTGGATTTACTTGGCGCCGTATTTAGCCTAGACGTTCACGACCTTGTTGCTGACCCAGAAGTAGACGTTATTTTAGAATTGATTGGCGGTGAAGGCTTAGCCAAAGAACTTATTGAAAGTGCACTTGCAGCGGGTAAGCCAGTGGTGACTGCCAATAAGGCCGTAATTGCCGCCCATGGTGATCAATTGTTGGCTGGCGGTAAGGTGCTTTTGCGTTTTGAGGCTGCTGTAGCTGGCGCTATTCCAATTATTCAATCGATGAATCAAGGTCTGGCCGCAAATCGCATAGACGCTATATATGGCATCATTAACGGCACTTGCAACTACATGCTTACCGTTATGGAAGAAGAGGGGCTAGTATTTGATCAGGTTTTGTCTCAGGCGCAGGAGCTAGGTTACGCCGAGGCGGATCCTACTTTTGATATAGAAGGTATTGATGCCGCGCATAAACTGACTATTTTGGCGGCCCTAGGTTTTGGCACCTCTTATGATTATTCAGCGCTTTACGTGGAAGGCATAGCACAAATCACAGTCGAAGATATTCAATATGCCAAGGAACTGGGTTTTAAGATTAAGCATCTAGGTATTGCCGTTCAATCTGAAGTTGGTTTAGAAACGCGAGTGCACCCAGCACTGGTGCCAGTATCGGCTCTTTTAGCCAGTGTTAATGGTGTTATGAATGCGGTTCAGGTAGTCAGCGATGGCGCAGGAGAGATACTTTTCAGCGGCCCTGGCGCAGGTGGTGCAGCCACCGCTTCTGCGGTTTTGGCTGATGTTCTATCCCTTGGTTCTTTATTTGTAGCCGGACCCACTGACGCAGCTCAGAGCCAAGTTCAAGGCACGCCCAGCTCATGTGCTGTGTCTGAAATTAGTCGGGTTGCGATGGATGATGTCTTCAGTGCCTGTTACCTTCGTATTCCCACTCTTGATCGTCCAGGCGTCTTTGCTCAGGTTGCGAGTACTTTGTCAGCGCACAGCATCAGTATTGAGGCGGTGATTCAAAAAGAACATCCAGGAGGCGATGGCTCAGTATCCATTGTGATAATGACACATATAGTGGTTGAGTCGGTGGTAAATGCCGCGCTCACAGAACTCTCGGCACTAGACTCTGTAGTGGGTGAGATTATCCGTATACGAGTCGCGCCCACCCATTAAGAGTTTAGGCCACTATGCAGATTTTGGTCAGAAAAGTGCCTCCGGCGGCGATCGGTGTAGAGCATCCGTTGCTGGACAGAATCTATGCTGCTCGCGGTATTAACGAAGTCGCGGAAATGGACCGCAAACTGAGCACATTGATTTCACCCGCAGAGCTACCGGATATTGGTAAGGCCGCTATGCGACTCGCGAACGCAGTACAAAAACAACAAAAAATACTCATCGTGGGCGATTTCGATGCAGACGGCGCCACGTCAGTAGCCCTATGCATGTTAGCTTTGAAATCCTTCGGCGCAGAGCATGTGGATTTTTTGGTACCCAACCGCTTTGATTTTGGTTACGGCCTGTCCCCAGAAATTGTTCAATTGGCGCAAACCAAAAATCCTGACCTGATTATGACAGTGGATAACGGCGTGGCCAGTATTGCTGGCGTTGCTGAGGCTAATGCAGCAAACATTGATGTCATCATCACAGATCACCACCTACCCGGCGATCAGCTTCCCGACGCCCTGGCTCTGGTGAACCCCAACCTCAATGGTTCTAGTTTTCCGAGTAAATCAATGGCCGGGGTGGGCGTTGCTTATTATGTGCTGAGTTGGTTAAGGCAAGAATTACGCGCTCGTGATTGGTTTGTGCAGTCGCAGCGCGAGGAGCCAAACTTAGCCCAGTACCTAGATTTAGTGGCACTGGGCACCGTAGCGGATGTAGTGCCGCTTGATCGCAATAATAGAGTACTTGTGCACAACGGTTTGCTGCGAATGCAGCGCGGACTCACTCGACCTGGCATAAAAGCATTGGCCCAAGTGGGTAAGCGCGATTTGACTGCCCTTTCTGCTCAAGACCTTGGCTTTGCGATAGGCCCGCGCCTCAATGCAGCAGGGCGCCTAGAAGATATGAGTGTGGGTATCCGATGTTTGATGACCCAAGACGAAGCTGAAGCCAAACAGCTTGCAGGCAGCTTAGATGTTTTGAACCAAACTCGGCGTCATTTGCAGCAGGATATGGTGGCAGATGCTGAACTTATTGTTTCGCAGTTTAAGGTTGGCGAACAGACAACCGGATTGTCTGTATACCACGAAAGTTTCCATCAGGGCGTTGTGGGCATCGTTGCCGGCCGACTGCGAGAAAAATTTCACCGTCCCGCCATAGTTTTTGCAGATGCCGGTGGTGTATCGCCAGATGAATTAAAAGGTTCAGCCAGAAGCATTGATGGAGTGAATATTCGTGATGTTTTGGATGGTATCGCAACACGTTATCCCGGTTTACTGAGTAAGTTTGGTGGCCACGCAATGGCCGCAGGCTTGAGTATTAAAAGAGTCCATCTGCCACGTTTTCATAAGGTTTTTGACAAAGCGGTAGCCGAGGTGGTCACCGAGGATATGCTCAGTGCGAGTTTGCTCACAGATGGGTCGCTAGATGGCGAGGACCTTAACCTACAAACCGTAGAGCTATTAGAGGGGGCTGGGCCTTGGGGTAGCGGCTTCGCAGAACCGCTTTTTTCCGGCGAATTTGCTTTGATTAGCCAGCGCGTGGTGGGCGATACTCACTTGAAGTTAGTGGTCAAGCACGGTGAGCGAGTCATTGATTGCATCGCCTTTTCGCAGCCCATGCTTAGTGGTAGTCCAACCAACGTACTAATGGTCTATAAGCTAGCGGCGAATGACTATGCAGGGTCGCGAACATTGCAGCTGATGGTGGAGTACATAGAGGCTTTGCCTTAGAATTGGGTCCCGAAAATTTGCTTTGAATCGCCAGTATTTGAAGCTTTTACCCTTTGCTCAAGTAATTGCCGATAAGTCACTGTAAATATGCCAGAAATTACGTCCGTAAGAGAACACATCAAAGATTTGCAAGAGCGCGAGTCCGCACTTCGGGGGTATCTTTGACTTCGCTGAGAAGCAGGAGCGTTTGGAGGAAGTTGAGCTAGAACTCGCCGACGGTGATGTTTGGAATAACCCTGAGCGCGCCCAGCAGTTGGGGCGCGAGCGTGCAGATCTTGAACAGATGGTAAGTTTGCTCAGTTCGCTGGGTACATCTTTGTCCGAACTCCATGAATTGGCTGAGATGGCCAGTGATGAGAATGACGAAGATGCGCTTATCGATGTTTCCAACGAGTTGTCAAGTTTAGAGACCAGCTTGGCAACTTTAGAGTTTCACCGTATGTTCCAAGGCGAAATGGATAGCGCCAATACTTACCTAGAAATCCAAGCGGGTTCAGGTGGCACAGAAGCCCAAGATTGGGCAGATATGTTATTGCGTATGTACCTGCGCTGGGCCGAAAAGCGTGGATTTGCGGTGTCCGTAACAGAGCTGTCTCCGGGCGACATTGCAGGCATTAAGAGTGCCACAATTTTTGTCAGTGGCGCCTATGCCTATGGTTGGCTGCGCACAGAAACCGGCGTCCACCGTTTAGTTAGAAAGTCTCCATTTGATTCTGGTAGTCGTCGGCACACCTCTTTTGCATCTGTTTTTGTCTCAGCAGAAATCGACGATGATATTGAAATCGACATAAATCCTGCAGACGTTCGGGTAGATACCTATCGTGCCAGTGGCGCAGGTGGTCAGCACGTTAACCGCACGGACTCTGCCGTACGTTTGACCCACTTGCCTACAAATACGGTCGTACAATGTCAGAGCGAGCGCTCTCAACATCAAAATAAAGACAACGCGTATAAGCAACTGCGGGCAAAACTTTATGAGTTAGAGTTGCAAACGCGCCGTTCGGAGCAGCAGTTAATCGAGGATTCTAAAGCCGATATTGGCTGGGGCAGTCAGATAAGATCTTACGTATTGGACCAATCTCGAGTAAAAGACTTGCGAACTCAGATTGAGCGAACAGATCCTAATGCTGTATTAGACGGCGATTTGGATGGTTTCATTGAGGCAAGTCTTAAAGCGGGCCTTTAGATACAACATGAGTCAGCCAAGGCATTTATTGCGCGCTTGTGGACAGCGATTAGATAGGCTTTAGAATCAAGATATAGCCATACAAAACCAGTAGCCGATTAGGGTTACCAAAGTGAGTAGAAAAAATGAGCGAAGAACGAGATATTCTTGCGAACCGCAAAGCTAAAATGGAAGGGTGGCGCGCGGATACGGAAATTTATCCCAATGACTTTCGTCGCCAAGATTTAGCCGCAGACTTGCATCAGCGGGCTAAAGACTTTGATAAGCCTCAGTTAGTAGAAGAGGCTATAGAAACAGCCATAGCCGGTCGTATTATGTTGCGCCGTGTTATGGGTAAAGCCAGCTTTTTAACTATTCAAGACAGTTCGGGTCAGATGCAATGCTATCTGACCAAAAATGAATTGAGCGAAGATGCTTACGAGGCCTTCAATAAATACTGGGAAATGGGTGATATCGTTGGAATTCGTGGCATTCTAATGCGCACCAATAAAGGTGAGCTGACAGTACAGGCAAGGGAGATTGTGCTTCTGAACAAGACTCAGTTGCCTTTGCCGGAAAAATTTCATGGCGTCACCGACCAAGAAATCCGTTATCGCCAACGTTATCTAGATCTCATCGTTAATGAAGGCAGCCGCAAGGTCTTCCGCACACGCTCGTTGGTGATGCAAAAAATTCGCGAGTACTTCACCAAGCTAGATTACTTGGAAGTAGAAACGCCGATGATGCACAGTATTCCCGGTGGTGCGACAGCGCGTCCGTTTACGACTCATCACAATGCACTAGATATGTCGCTATATTTGCGCGTTGCCCCAGAGCTTTATCTAAAGAGGCTTGTAGTCGGCGGCTTTGAACGCGTATTCGAAATTAATAGAAACTTTCGCAACGAAGGGTTGTCTACCAGACACAACCCGGAATTTACCATGCTAGAGTTTTACCAGGCGTACGCCGATTATAAAGATTTAATGACCCTTACCGATGACTTATTAGCAAGCCTTGCGCGGGACGCTTTGGGTTCTACTGCGTTTAATTATCAGGGTATTGATTTAGATTTTGCTAACGCGCCGCTGCGTATCAGCATGGCAGAATCTCTTGCCAGATTCGGTGGCTTGCCCGAGGCAGCTGTTGCCGATGTCGATCATCTGCGTGGTGTGCTAAAAGCTAAGGGTGAAGAGGCGGAGGATCATTGGGGCTTAGGTAGGCTACAAATGGAGGTCTTTGAAGCGAACGTTGAAGGGCGTCTTGATCAGCCGACCTATATCACTGAGTACCCAGCTGAAGTTTCACCGTTAGCGCGCCGCAACGACAAAAACCCGGATATTACTGACCGTTTTGAGCTTTTCATCGGCGGCCGTGAATATGCTAACGGGTTCTCAGAGCTGAATGATCCAGTAGATCAAGCC
>CAJWNY010000084.1 GCA_913043815.1 uncultured Gammaproteobacteria bacterium | reverse complement strand
CCAGCAATTTTTCTATGCGCGTAGTTAACGTTGCAGGGTCCGGATGAAAAACGTTTATCCCCAAAATATGTACCTGAGATTTGATCGCACCTGCGCCAAAGATTAAACCCGCTTGTGTGGCAGAACTTGCGGAGGCGTGGACGATTTGATCCAGAGAAATCCCCATCTCATTGGTTTGCCAGGTTAGTTCTGCCAAACACATGGCATAACCGAGCGCGCCAAGGGCATTGGAGCCGCCAGGCGGTATTTGGTAAACCCGTTTATTTTGTGCCATTAAATCAGCAAGGATCTCGGTTTGGCGCTGGGTAAACTCATCTAATGTCAGCATATGAATATGTGCACCAAATAGCTTATTGAACAAAATATTACCGTTGTTGTTGTAACTGGCATGTGGCCAATCAACCCGATTGGACAGCAACAAATGGCATTCTAGACCCAGTTTTGCGCAAGCCGCAGCAGTCTGTCTGGCGTGGTTAGATTGGACCGCGCCGTAGGTCACAATAGTATTCGCGCCTTGATTGATGGCGTCAGCCAAAAGAAATTCGAGTTTTCTAGTTTTGTTGCCCCCTGTGGCGAGGCCGCTGCAATCGTCGCGCTTCACCCATAACTGTGGGCCAGATAGCTCTTTGGTTAGACGAGGGAGCTGTTCAAGGGGGGTTGGCCAATGGCCTAGTTGGACTTTAGGAATAGCCTCCAACCAAGGTGGCGCAGTAAACTCCTGGGAGGGTGATGACATTATTTTTCCTAGCGTTAAGGTTTGCAATTTATTTTGTGTTATTTGCGGCTGCTTTTATGCTCGTCCAGCCTTTAACAGCTTGATCTAGTGGGCTGCCTTTATCGGCGTTCGGCGAGTACAGCTCTAATTCGACAAGTTGGTATAGTTTTGTGATCCTAGCTGCTGGAGGCAGCGCTGAGCACTACGGATGCCAGACTGAACCGCCTCGTTCACATGACCAATCCAGGCGCCTTTATCGCCAGCGCTGAGGTGTTGACCGATAACGCTGGCAAAACCAGCAATGAAGGCGTCGCCGCTGCCAGTGGGGTCAACGCTAGGTGTTGTCAGTTTGGGTACTGGAAATGTACGCGTACCGCCATGGGCCATATACACCTTGATGGGTTTCGGGCCGGCGGTCACGATCACGGTTTTTTTGTTGACCAAATCTGCATCATGGGTCATTAGGTGGTCGACTTCATGCTCGTTGCCTATGAGCACATCCCACAAGTCACTGAAGTGCTTAAGGGAATCAGTATTAAGACTGTCGGCGTATTGTCCCGGGCACCAAATACGTAGAGCTTTCGGGTTGGTATCTCTCATGTGTTTGAGACTGCTGCTCATCAATTTTTCTGGGTAGGGTGCGCAGACCATGATTTGGCTTTGTTGCAGATCTTGGTTGGCTAAATGAGCCTCCCAACTGTGCTCGCTTACTTCAGGGCCTGGATAAAACGCCGTAAACTGCTTGCCGTTAAGATCAGTCGCAACAAATGCTCTTGCACACTTCGCGTTGAACTTAGTCATCACACCCTGCAGGTTAATAAAAGGCGACTCTATATGTGTTCGATAATTATGGAAGTCTAACTCTCCACATACGGAGACTAATTTAGCATCTTGGCTATGTTGGCCGATACCATAAGCAATATTGCCGCCGCATCCGCCGAAGTGTTCGTCTAACGTTTCTAGTTTGCAATTTAGTCCGGGGCCCGTTTTGGAGAACTCTTTTTTAGTGGACGAAATTTGATCGTAGGCCAACGCGCCAACGATGATAATAGATGGATTACTAACTAGAACTTCTTCAGCCAACAAACACCTCCGCAGATGCTGCAAGGGCAATATTACATCGCCGAGTAAGAGCTAAACCTGAACGTTCGTCCAAGGGCCGCATAAACCTCTCGATTCGTGGTTGTTTGACAAGTAGTTCCTTTAAACTCAGGTCAGCCTCAGACAAACACATAAATACTTACATCAAAAAAATGAAACCCAGCACTGGCGGCAAACTAAAGCCGGCAGGGCCTTAAAACGATACAAATAAAGCCTGTGTTGCCACGAACAAAAGGTACAAATAATAGGTGCAGGGATAGTAAGCAAAAAATTATTTTCGCCGTTGATGAGTTGCTTACGTACCCATTACAGTTGCGGTATTATGTAAGGCAAAGCTTCAAAGTGTAGTACGCATGATATCTCTCCGCCTGTCCAGTCCTTGTATAACTTTATCGGTGTAATAATCGATTAGAAATAAGTCGCGGCCCGTAAAACGTTGGCCTAATTGTTTAAATACTGGCAGTTTGGAGGTTGCAGATGACGCTGGTTGAGCACGCGGTTAAGAATTTGGTTTAGCGCTTAACCACAAACAGGAGGTTACATGCTGAGCATTGAAATTTTTTCTGATGTGATTTGTCCGTGGTGCTTTGTTGGAAAGCGGCGCATGGACAATGCCCTTGCCTCGGAATTAGGTGACGGTGTCAGTTTGCGCTGGCGTCCTTACATGCTCTATCCAAATATTCCGTCAAGTGGTTTGGGTCGCTTTGAATTTTTGCAACGCCGTTATGGTGCTGACGCAGAAGAGGCACGCCTACCAAAGCGTCTGCGACAAGAGGCGTATGATGTAGGCATTGAGCTGCGTTATGACCTCATTCAACGCACGCCAAATACGCTTATGGCACATCGCTTAATAGATTGGATCTACGATCAAAGTATCAACGCGCCCGGGCCGTTCTATGCCTGCGCGTCGGGGCAGGCGAACAACCTTGTTGCCAATAAAGCAGCATTGGCCCAGCACCGCATGGCTGAGATTTTGTTCCAGGGTTATTTTTGCCGAGGGTTAAACGTTGGTGATGTAGATGTTCTTGTAGATTTAGCTGCAGAAGCTGGCGCTGAAACAGCGGGCCTGATGGCCTTTCTGTTATCCGAGCAAGGTACGGATGCCGTTAATAGACAATTGGCACGTGCTCCGGATTTAGGCATTGCCGGTGTGCCCGGGTATTTGATGGGCGGTGAGTTTTTGCTGCCAGGCGCTCAAAGCGAAGAAACCATTACCAAAATAGTCACTCGCGCCAAAGCGCGTTTCGCCAACTAAAATTTTACTGGGTCAATGCCTATGTCTTGATTCATATCATAAGCAGGCACTTGATCGTGAGGGTCGCCAATAATTTTTGCTGGGACACCAGCTACTGAAACATTAGCTGGAACATCGTTGAGTACAACACTGCCTGCGCCGACTTTTGCGTTTGCACCAATTTCTATATTGCCTATGATTTTGCACCCAGCTGAGAGTAATACGCCGCGGCGAATCTTCGGGTGACGATCTCCAGAACTTTTACCGGTTCCCCCCAAGGTCACCGAGTGGAGAATTGAAACGTCATCTTCGATCACGGCGGTTTCGCCGATAACGATGCCAGTCGCATGGTCAAACATAATACCGGAGCCAATACGCGCAGCGGGGTGTATGTCCACGCCTAACGTTACACTGATTTGATTTTGAAAAAATTGTGCGAGGGTTTGCCTGCTTTCGCACCATAGCCAATTAGCAATTCTGTGCGCTTGCAGTGCGTGATAACCCTTAAAAAATAAGAAGGCACTAGATAAATCATCACAAGCAGGGTCCCGTGCGTAAGTAGCAAGAATGTCGATTTCCGCAGCTTTGAGCACTTCGGCATCACCTAGCATAGCCTCGCCAATAACATCTCGAATCAGCATGGTGGGCAACATTGGATTGTCTAACTTACTCGCCAATCGAAAGCTTAAAGCGTCGCCAAAGCTTTTGTGATTTAAAATAGTCGCGTGGAAGTAACTACCAAGAATGGGCTCGCTTTGGGCTTTCACTCGTGCTTCTTCGCGCATTAATGGCCAGAGATCACCCGGGCCTGAAATCGACTTGAGTTTGTCTTTTTTCGAATTAGCAATGACCTGCTGAAATCGTTCACCGAAGTCATATATTTCTGGGGCGCTTTTCATAATTAAGCTTGCTATATATAGTTTCAGACAGCCTAGTGACATCACGCAGATTTGCAACTTTTGTTCGGGGCATTGTTTGAACCCTAATGAGGGCATTGTTCATAGCTTGCTGGCTGTGTAGGGTGGGTAAAAAATCGTATTCAGTAATGCGCGGCGCCGAGTATATGAGAGATCTATAAATGACCGAGAGATTCAAAACTGTTGCAATAGTTGCACGCCGGCACAGTGCCAGCGTTATTGACAGCGTGTTAGCTACAGAAAGCTGCTTGCTCGGCTTAGGTATTAGGGTGGTGTTTGGCGAGAAGACGCTGAAATTGTTGGATAAATCTGTCGAGTCCAATGGCGCAGAGCGAATAGCCTGCTCTGAAGAGGCGATGGGTACCACTGCTGATTTGGTTGTTGTGATCGGAGGCGACGGAAGTCTGCTTGGATTTGGTCGTGAACTGGCAGCCTCTCAGGTACCCGTAGTAGGTGTAAATAGAGGCGGTTTAGGCTTTTTGGCTGCCATTTCTCCTGAACAAATCGACATTAAGCTGAATGAGATTTTGCAAGGCCAGTTCAGTATTGAGGAGCACTTTTTGCTTGAGGCCTCGATCCATCGAGATGGCAAAATCATTGCCAGCCAAACGGCTCTAAATGACGTGGTCATAAACCCCGGCGGCACCACGCGAATGATTGAGTTCGATTTGTGGTTAGACGACGAATTTGTCTACGACCAGCGCTCAGATGGGCTTATTGTCGCCACACCAACAGGTTCCACGGCCTACGCACTTTCAGCTGGGGGGCCTATTATGCATCCAGGTTTAGACGCCATTGTTATTGTGCCAATGTTTCCACATACGCTGACTTCTAGACCATTGGTGGTACCTGGGAATGGCACGTTGAAGTTAAGGTTGCTTAGTGTGGCCGATGCCGAGCCTCAGGTCAGCTGTGATTCCCAAGTACACGTTCCGTTTAAGATCGGTGACGAGATAATCATCCGCAAATATCCATCGGCGCTGCGTTTACTTTACCCATCAGGGCATAGTTTTTATCAAGCGTGTCGCAGTAAACTAGATTGGGCGAGTCGGTTGGGCGGCCAGCGCACAAACTAGCTCACTAACTTTCTGGCCAACTAAGGTTGCTGAAGCAAGTCTTTAGGCTGATCAATGTCCATAAAGATGCCTGCATCGCTGACAGGAATATTGTCTACGATATTAGCGTTCGCTTTTAATAGCCATTTAGCACCCTGATCGCCGCCAGATTTTCTTACCTGGCCAAATAGGCTGCTGTGTATCCCAATGGGATGGCCTTGAGGGCTTTTTATCGTTGTGGTCACAGAAGGTTCAACAGCTGCGCTGCTGGGATTCTGTGTAAATACAGGTCTGATGATCTGATACTTCGTGCTAAGTGCGCGCATGGCGATCTGCTCTAGAGAGGTAGGTTGTAGAAAGGGCATATCTAATAACCCTACAAACGCCCACTGCCAGTTTAAGTCTGTGAAGCCTGCGGCAAGGGAATGTCCCATACCTAGGTAGGATTGATCCGTGTAGACAATTTCCGCCTGCTGCCCTAGCAGTTGTCCAAGTGCGGTATCTTCGGTTTTTAGTACCACTTTGAGGTGGGCAAAAACTGCACTGAAGCGCTTTATGGTTTGCTCCGCAACTGTGGTGTTGCCTAAAGCTGCAAGGCGCTTGTCTGAGCCAAAACGACGACCAAAACCAGCGCCCAAAATAACTGCGCCAACGTTGGCACGTTTCAGGGTTTGGTAAGGCACAGACAAAATAATGTATTTTTTATGCGCTAGCGGCGCTGAGCTGGGTCACCTTTTGCAGGGCGTCAATTCGGCGATTTTTCTTTACTGCGGTAATTTCGGCTAAAATAGCAATGGCTATTTCCGGCGGCGTTTTACTGCCTATGGGCAAACCAATGGGCGCGTGGAGTTTATCTATGTCTTTAGTAGCTATGTCTAAGCTCAGCAGGCGTTCCCTGCGACTTGCAGAAGAGCGAATAGAACCCATGGCGCCAATATAAAAGGCGTTTGTGGTCAGTGCCTCCATTAGCCCCATGTCGTCTATTCTAGGGTCGTGGGTGAGGGCCACTATGGCCGTCGCTTCATCCCTTGCATGTAAGCGAATGGCGTCATCCGGCATATCGCAGATCTTTTTTACGCCACCAACGTTGAAAGCAGAAAGTAGATCTTGTCGAGGGTCGCAAACTGTAATCTCATAGTCGAGATTTTTGGCCATGTCTGCCAAGTATTGGCTGACCATGCCGGCGCCAATAATAAAAAGTTGTTGCCTAGGTCCAAAGGTATGGTCTAACTGTTGTGTGGCCTCGTCCCAGTGCAAGTCTTTGAAGCCGCTGTCTATTTCTATGCGGGTCGACTGATCATGTAAATTTATGATGCGGCGCGCGCATTGTCTTTGGTCTAGCGCATCGTTCAACTGAGTGAAGTGGGTAATGCTCGCCGGGCTGGGCTTTTGCGGTTCAACTACTATGTAGAGGTGTCCGCCACAGGGCAGGCCAAGCTTCTCTGTTTCTTCAACAGTAATTCCGTATTGGAAGAATTGCGCTTCATGGGCAGCCAATTCTCCGGCAGTTATTTTCTCCAACAGGTCATCTTCCACACAGCCACCTGATAGCGAACCGACTGTGTGCCCTTGGCCATTGCAGGCGAGCACGGAGCCAACGGGTCGAGGCGAAGAACCCCAAGTTTGCACAACTGTTGCCAGCCAGCAGGGTTCGTCATTTTCTAGCCACTTGAGTATTTGGCTGAGTACTTCTTTATCAACTGCTTGCATATGCGCTCTCATAATAACCAACGGTAAGATCTGACCATCGGGACGCTGTAAAAAAAAACCGGGCGTCCCACTTTTTAAAACGGCACGTTAACTTTATCTGCTGCTTGACTAATAGCTATGGCAAAATTCAAGTAACAACTTTAGTGCGAATATTCTAACCCATGTTGAGTGCCTCTGTGTTATCTGGAAGATTACAGTCATTAGTCCTCGACATGCCTGACGTGTCTACGCTGCAAGCTATGGATGTGGATCGCGGTCAGAACCATGTAACGCCCATAACTGCTATGGAATATGGGCTGCTGTTAGATGAACAAAGAATTTCGCTATCCGTTCATGTAGGACAGTCGATACGGTTAAAATTCCTCGGTCAGCGCACCTGTGGCAACTGCCATACGAGTGTCAATAAGTTGGAGGGGGGCGGTTACTGCAAGAATTGCTTTTTTAGTCTGGCGCGTTGTGATCGCTGCTTTGTGAGTCCTGACCGTTGCCATTTCGCGCAAGGTACTTGTCGCGAGCCTCACTGGGGTGAATCTTACTGTATGCAACCTCATGTGGTTTATTTAGCCAATAGCAGTGGGCCAAAGGTGGGTATTACCCGAGAAGATCGCAGTTTTTACCGTTGGTTAAGCCAAGGTGCCGTGCAGGGTATGGTGATCGCCCATGCAAAGACGCGTAGGGATGCCGGGCTGCTTGAGGTGGCCATTAAGAGCAAAGTCAGTGATAAGACTAATTGGCGTCGCATGGTATCTATGCAGCCGCAGAATATTGATTTATTGCAACTTGCCCGGCAGTTACAGACCGCGATTGAATTACCCGAGGGTACACAGTGGGTGAGTGAGATGACCGGCCATGATTTGGCTTATCCCATACAATCCCATGCGCCAGCCCAACGCTTAGCCATAAGTGAGACTAACCCTGAATTACTGGATAATTTGCATGGGATTAAGGGCCAGTACTTGTTGCTCAGTCAGGGAGCCTTTAATGTAGCTGCACATGTTGGCATGACCGTTGAGGTCGAATTTGCGCCAGCCCTTGATGCAGCAAAATTGAATACTAGCGATCAGCTGGATCTATTTTCTTAGCCGCTGATGCGTTCGCGAGGACCGGCTTCAGAGCCTAAGATGCTCAGCATCAAATTTTACCATTGAACTTTTAGGAACTCATGATGAAAGACGGACAACCCACTGCTATTGCGCTTGCAGATTATCAGGCACCCGCCTATACCACTCAGAAGACTGAGTTGTGCTTTGATATTCGCGATGGCGAAACCCAGGTGACGTCTAACTTGTCGGTTGTCCGGCAGACTGACGGTGCATCTAGCATGGTGCTTGCTGGCGAGCATTTGGAACTGGTTTCCATCATGGTCGATGGGCGCGAACTGGGCAGTAATGAGTTCCTTAAGGACGATGAGTCGCTGACTTTGTTAGGTCTGGATGCAGCGCATCAAATTCAAATTGTCACCAAGATTTGCCCTGAAAAAAATACCGCGCTGGAGGGGCTATATCGATCTGGGGGGATGTACTGTACTCAGTGCGAGGCGGAAGGCTTTCGCAGGATAACTTACTACCAAGACAGACCTGATGTGTTGTCTAAATTCACCACAACGATTATTGCCGATGGCGAGCGTTACCCTAACTTGTTGTCTAACGGTAACTTGGTGGCGGCGAAGAAGACCGAAGACGGGCGTAGCCAGGTAACTTGGGAAGATCCTTTTCCCAAACCAAGTTATCTATTTGCCTTGGTTGCAGGCGACTTGGCTGTACTGGAGGATGAGTTTATTACGTGCAGTGGGCGTAAAGTGGCGCTGCAAATTTTTTCCGAGCCGCACAATATTGACCAATGCGACTACGCCATGGATGTGCTCAAGCGGTCTATGAAATGGGATGAAGAGCGTTTTGGTCGCGAGTACGATCTTGATATTTTCATGATTGTCGCTGTTGAAGATTTCAATATGGGTGCAATGGAAAATAAAGGGCTGAATGTTTTTAATACGTCGTGTGTTTTGGCATCACCGGATACTGCGACGGACGAGACTTACGAGCGAGTAGAAGCGGTTGTAGCCCACGAGTATTTTCATAATTGGTCCGGCAACAGAGTCACTTGTCGCGATTGGTTCCAGCTTAGCCTGAAAGAGGGTTTTACGGTGTTTCGCGATGCGGAATTTTCCAGTGACATGAACTCTCGGCCCGTAAAGCGGATAGAAGATGTTGGGGTTATGCGCGCTGTTCAATTTGCTGAAGATGCGAGCCCACTTGCACATCCGGTGCGCCCAAGCAGCTATTTGGAAATCTCCAATTTTTACACCGTGACCATTTATGAGAAGGGCGCAGAAGTTGTGCGCATGTATCAAACCCTTTTGGGTGAGTCTAACTTTAGAAAAGCCACAGACCTGTATTTTGATCGACATGATGGCACGGCAGCAACCACAGACGACTTTGCCCAAGCCATGTCTGAAGTGGGCAATATTGACTTGTCGCAATTCAAACGCTGGTACGAACAAGCAGGCACACCGCACCTCTCTGTAACCGAATCTTTTGCGGATGGATCGTTAACATTAACCATTGTGCAGAGCTGCCCAGATACGCCTGGACAAGTTGATAAGAAGCCGTTTCATATGCCTATCCTGATGGGTTTGGTTGGCGCTAACGGTCAGAGCGTAGACCTGCAAAGCCTAACTATTGAAAGCGCTGCTGACGTTCAAGTTCGAGATGCTGGCGAGTCTCTGCTGTTAGAGATCCGGGAAGCAACTACGCAAATCAAATTTGCTGGCTTGAATGCAAATGATGCTAAACCCGCAGTGAGCTTTTTGCGTGAGTTTTCTGCGCCGGTGAAGGTCACTCATGAGCGCGCAGACAGCGAACTCGCCTTTTTGGCGGAAAATGATCGAGATGGTTTTGTTCGCTGGGATGCGCTGCAAACACTTTGGATAA
Organism: uncultured Gammaproteobacteria bacterium; assembly: GCA_913043815.1. Taxonomy (GTDB): domain Bacteria; phylum Pseudomonadota; class Gammaproteobacteria; order Pseudomonadales; family Azotimanducaceae; genus UBA4421. Next base: position 529 of record CAJWNY010000084.1, on the reverse strand, counting down.
AGCACTTTGACGAGAAGCAGACATTGAGTGGCGCAGATCCTATTCAGGCGTTAGCTCAAGTTGCAAAAAGTGCGATTGATTTGACCGATGCTGAGGATCAATTGTTTGCAGCTACCATGCTTTTGGTGCCCAACGAAAATTACCTTTTTGAACAAATCTCTGGTTTTGAAGTGGACACTTTGCTCGATGCCCGCGAGGCCGCTTTGCAAGAGGCAGCTACCCAGCACGGGGATATTTGGGCGCAACTTTGTGATCGCTACAGGCCAGTGCGTGCTTATGAGCCCAATGCAGCGGGTATGGCGCAACGCAGTCTGTACAGTGTCGCTTATGCTTTGCACGTGAGAACACTATCCGGTGAAGCGCTGGAGAAATCTTTGAGCGAACGCTATTTTAATGCGGATAACTTGTCTGACCGTAGGTCTGCTTTGGGTATCATTACCCGCAATCCAATGATCAGCGCAGAGTTCCGCAATAAAATTCTGCAGCACTTTTTTGAGCAATGGCAAAGTCAGGCTTTGGTGATCGACCA
>CAJWNY010000083.1 GCA_913043815.1 uncultured Gammaproteobacteria bacterium | reverse complement strand
TGTGCACTGGCGGCCTGTTCAGTCTTCGGGGCGATGCCTGCGCAGCCGCTGAGCACCCACAATAGCCCTGCAAGAAGTGTTGTGAAGCAGCGTAATTTTGTCACGTCAGTGTAGGTTCTGCGAATTGCTTTAATGTGCATAGTTTGCGGTGTAGAGGTTATTAATAGACGCTTGGGAGTTAAGTGAGGCCTCTTCATTTGATGAAGAAGCCGCATTTCATGAAGAGGCCGGATGACGCATCTTAACCACATGTGCTGGATTTCTATAGGGTTATCCTCCGCGAGGCGCATTTTAATAACCTCTCGTAGGGCGGCGGCCCCGTTATTTGGAAAACCGTCGTAATGTTGCCTAGCCATGCTAACAATGCGCAATGACTGCCGGTATTATTCGCGACGTTCGATGTTCGGTTTAGCGTCAAGTGTAGCGTGAAGAGAATTGCCGAAAATAACGTAGAAAACTGCGTTGAAATTATTGCGAGGTTAATCGTGGGAACTATGTTGTCTAAATCGCTGTCTGGGGCCGTGGCGCTGCTCAGGTCAATGTCCTTGCTAGTTAAGTCAGCACTGGTGAGCCTTTTTTCTAACGTGGCCGTGGCAAAACCTAATTCTGCAACGAAATGCTCACTAAGTGAGCAAGGTGCTTTGTTTCCGTTGAGCTGGGGTCGCCTTGCCTCCATGATTATTTCTGTTGCGCTGACCTTTGGGGTTTCCGGAGCCCAAGCTGCCACGGATTGGTTAGATGAAGAACCCGAATTTTTGCGCGTGGATGAAGCTTTCCGCTTAACTGCTGAACTTAACCCGAATAGGACTATTGTTGCGCGCTGGCAAATGCCGCCAGGATACTACTTATATCAGCATCAATTCTCGTTTGAGTTGTCTGCTGGGCAAAGTGGGGCGATGCTGGCCGAGGCTAAGATTCCTAAAGGCAAAACCAAAGTTGATGAATACTTTGGTGAAGTAAAGGTTTATTACGACCAAGTTGAAATTGAAGTGCCGTTGCTTGGTAATCCTGCCGATGGCACAACGATTAGCGTCAATTACCAAGGTTGTGCCGATTTAGGCTTGTGCTATCCGCCGGAAACCAGAGATTTTGCGTTTACATCTACTGGGCTAATACCCGCAGGCCAAGGTTCCCAGTTAGCAGCAGATACGTCATTCGGTGGTGGAGATGCGCTAGACACTGGCACAAACTCTGGTAGTAACGCCTCTTCAGCGTCCGCATTAGGTACTGCGCCTAATGGTGCAGAAACCGAAGATCGAGAATTGGCCCGTGTTTTAGCAGAAGAAAGCTACGCCTACTCCTGGGCGATATTTTTCTTACTGGGAATTGGCTTGGCGTTTACGCCTTGTGTATTTCCTATGGTGCCCATTCTGTCCACAATTATCGTGGGTGAAGGTGAGGGTCTATCTAAATCCCGCGCCTTTAGCTTGTCCATGGCCTACGTCCTTGGCATGGCCTTGACTTACGCCCTGGTCGGCTCCTTAGTAGGGTTATTTGGCGCCGAATTGAATTTACAGGCCAAGCTGCAAAGCCCGGCAGTGCTTATTACCTTTACGGTGGTATTTGTGGGTCTAGCAGGGTCCATGTTTGGTTTTTATGAATTGGCTTTGCCCCAAGGTTTGCAGCAGTGGTTGACCGAGCGAAGTGGGGCTCGGGGTGGCGGTCGACACCCTTCGGTCTTTGTTATGGGCGCGCTTTCCAGCTTGGTGGTTTCGCCTTGTATATCGGCACCTTTGGCTGGCGCGTTGATTTACATATCTAACACCGGAGATGTGGTGTTGGGCGGCAGTACGCTGTTTGCTCTGGGCATGGGCATGGGCGTGCCACTGCTTGTTGTGGGCGGTAGTGGAGGGCATTGGCTGCCTCGCGCTGGCGCGTGGATGAATTTGGTCAAAGGCGCTTTTGGTGTGGGCTTATTGGGCGTGGCGATATGGCTGTTAGAACGATTGTTGCCAGGCTCAATGGTTTTAGCCCTCTGGGCAATTCTCTTGCTGGGCAGCGGCGTTTTCCTTGGTGCGTTAGATTTCACGGCAAAGGATACAACTTCTAAACTCAGCCAAATGGTAGGTTTGATCATGCTGATGTGGGGCGCTTTTTGTTTAGTGGGCGCAGCTTCCGGCGCCGTTGATCCGCTACAACCGCTTAATTTTGCTAGCACCCAACGTGGAGGAAGCGCTGGTGCGGGCGAGTCGAATGAAGTGCAGTGGCAGCCAGTAAAAAGCTTAGAGCAAGTGAAAGGCCTCATATTGGCCAGCGATAAGCCGGTTATGTTGGATCTATACGCGGACTGGTGTATTTCCTGCAAGATCATGGAGCGCAATGTTTTTCCTGCGCCTGAGGTGGCAAGCTTACTGCAGCAATATACTTTGCTGAAGGCCGATGTAACCGCTAATGACGAAATTGACCGTGCATTGTTGAAGCATTTTGGTCTATTTGGGCCGCCAAGCATGGTGTTTTTTGATGAAGATGCCCGTGAGATAGAAGAATTTAGGGTGCAAGGTGAAGTGGGCGTGGCACGTTTCTCTGCCCATTTATCCCGGATTTTGGCGGCTTCCAAGATATAAAGCAAGTATAGAGCGATAAAAGTTCTTTGAACGTGTAGCTAAATGGCTACGTTTAGCTATAAACTTCTCGCATAGTGAATATAGATAAAAATTGCCCCAAATGCTGGGCGATATTACCTGAAGGTGTTGTATGGTTAATCCTAATGCAAAAATTTTGCTACTCAATGGCCCAAATCTAAATTTGTTGGGGACTCGGGAGCCAGACGTTTATGGCAATGAGACTTTAGCAGATATCGAAGCCCACTTGGTGGGCTTGGCCGCCCAGCAGGGTCAAACTATGACCTGCATGCAAAGTAATGCCGAGCACGAATTGGTTGAAGCGGTGCATCAAGCAAAATCCGATGGTGTGGATTTCATAATTATTAATCCGGGTGCACTCACCCACACGAGCATCGCCCTGCGCGATGCCTTTCTAGGGGTTTCTATTCCCTTTGTTGAAGTGCATTTATCTAACGTCCATGCACGCGAGACCTTTCGACATACCTCCTATTTGAGTGATATTGCCTTGGGAGTCATCGCGGGGTTGGGTTCTCAGGGTTATGAATTTGCCTTGCAGGCGGCGTCACGTAGTTAACACATTCCTAGAAAAAGTGACCGAAGCAGGCCAGCTAAAGTTGGGCGACAAAGCGGCGGTTGGGCCAGCAGGCATTGGAGAGCAATATGGATCTGCGCAAAGTAAAAAAATTAATCGAGTTAGTAGAAGAATCTGGTATTTCAGAGCTTGAAGTAAGTAGTGGCGACGAATCTATTCGTATTGTCATGCCAAATTCTGCAGCAGCGGGGGGCAGCGTTCCGCCTGCGCCCAGTGTTTCCACTGTGTCGCCTGTAACGGAGTCAGCGTCTACTCAATCTATGTCTACTCAACCGGTGCCTATGCAAAGTGTGATTTCGCCAATGGCTGGTGTTTTTTATCAAGCGGCGAACCCGGAAGCTCAACCCTTTGTTGCATTGGGCCAACAGGTTAATGCCGGCGAGGTACTGTGCATTATTGAAAGCATGAAAATGATGAATGAAATCACTGCGGTGCAGTCGGGTATTGTGACTGAGATATGCGTGGCGAACGGCGAGCCTGTCTCCACTGGGTCTGCGCTGTTTAAACTTTCGTGAGTTGGCTGCAGGTAACGTTGTCGCTCACGTCGGTAAATGTAGCGATGGCGGAAGAGTTGCTACTTCAAGCGGGTGCATGCGCGGTGACATTAGAAAGCCTAGCCGACGAGGTGGTACTGGAGCCCGACCCGGGCGCTATTCCTCTGTGGAGCACCATTCGGCTCAAAGCACTTTTTCCTTTGGACGCCGATATTCCTGCTCTTCGCGAAACCTTAACAAGTATTGATCCCGATATTCACCAGTGCTTGGAAGTGGATTTTGTTGGTGAAGAGGATTGGCAGTTGCGCATGCTCAACCATGCGGTGAATGCTCAGTTCGGTGGCCGGTTATGGTTGCAACCTAAGTCACTTGAGACAGACACCGAGGGCGAGGTTGCCCAGGCATCAACCGTCGAAAGCGGCCAAACTTATTTGTATTTAGAGCCAGGGTTAGCATTTGGTAGTGGAAGTCATCCCACTACACGAATGTGTCTTGAGTGGATTGCATCGCACCTTGAACCCCAGCAGCGAGTGATGGATTTTGGTTGTGGGTCAGGAATATTGGCTATTGGAGCCGCTCTTTTGGGCGCCCAGGTGGTGGCCGTTGATCATGACGACCAGGCAGTGCTGGCCACCAATGAAAATGCCGAATTCAATAATATCGCTGCCAATATCGATACTTTGTCATTAGCTCAGTGGCAGCAATTGCCAGGCTCGGAGCGCGCCGAATTTGCAGGCGCCTTTGACGTTCTTGTAGCCAACATATTGGCAGCGCCATTGATCAGTTTAGCTGACGAGTTTGTCGGTTTGCTTTCGCCAGGTGGGCGTTTAGTTTTGTCCGGTGTGTTGGCTGAACAGGCTGATGATGTAATGGCGGCTTATCCGAGTATTCAATTTGAAGCGCCGATTATAGAAGAGCAGTGGGCGTGTTTGGTTGGGGTTGCTTTTTATTAGAGCCATGGATTGTGGGGGAACCTCTCGCACTTTTTTGTTAGAGCGATGATTTGTGGGGGATTAATTCCTTTGCACTGCGTTTTTCCATACTTACCGTGTGTTGTCAGGATGGGTCTCGGGTTTTTGGGAGGGGTCCTTGTTTCAGGTTGCATGTGCGTGGGGTTAGCGATAAAAGATTGACAAGATATTAACCAGGAGTTTGGAATGATTGGATATACCACTATTGGTGTGAGCGATATGGACAGCGCTTGTGAGTTTTACGGTCCTTTACTTGCTGAATTGGGTGCCACTCAGTTGATTGGCATGGATCGAATTAAGTTCTATGGCACTGGCCCTGATACGCCTATGATTGCCATTTGCGAACCGTACAATGAAGAGGCGCCGCATTCCGGTAATGGCAACATGATTGCGATTCCTGGTGGCGACCGTGCAGGCGTTGATCGCTTGTATGCCAAGGCTATGGAGTTGGGTGCTACCGACGACGGTGCTCCCGGGGAGCGTTTGCCTATCTTCTATGGTGCCTACGTGCGTGACGCCGATGGCAACAAGCTGTGCTTTTATGAAATGAAGATGTAGACAGCTTGGGCGTTTGGGTTCGCTAATGAACTTAGAGGTGGCTGCAAAATAAGGCCGACATCATATTGTCGGCTTTTTTTTGCTCCCACTTTTCTGCCCGTTTGTTGCCCAGACTTTTGCTCATTTTTTGTTCTTTTCAATATACTTGTCACTATAGATTTTTCCTTGACAGCGCTATCATTGCGACCTCTAAAACTGAGGTCGAAAAATGCCAGTTGTGGCGCCAGAAAATTCCATTTCACTAAGCTCTACCGTGTCCTTGCGCAGTCCTTTTGCACTTGCGCCTATGGCTGGTCTAACTGATGTACCTTTTCGCACGTTGGCTTGGGAATTGGGGGCTGGATATATGGTCAGCGAAATGGTCACCTCAAAAGCTGAGTTGTGGGAAACCGGTAAGAGTCGTTTGCGGCGCGTGCTGGTGCCTGGCGTAAATCCCAATGCTGTTCAAATTGCTGGTCACGACCCGCGGGTTATGGCTGAGTCAGCCAAACGCTTGGTTGGTGAAGGTGTGGAAGTTATAGACATTAACTTTGGTTGTCCTGCGAAAAAAGTGTGCCGCAAAGCCGCTGGCTCCGCGCTGTTGGGTGACATTGATAACATTGGCCGTATTGTCGAAACCGTTGCTGGCGCTGTTGATGTGCCGGTGACAATTAAAACGCGAACCGGTCTGTCCATTGATGATGAGGCGGGTGTATTAGCCGCGTTTGTAGCCCAAGAGGCCGGCGCTCGCATGGTGGTGATGCATGGCCGTAGTCGTGCCTGCCGTTTTAAAGGCCAGGCCAGCTACGAAAAAATACAGCTGGCTAAGCAAAAGCTGAATATTCCTGTACTGGTTAACGGTGATATAGACAGTTTGGCAAGCGCACAAAAAGCCCGAGAAGTCAGTGGGGCCGATGGCGTCATGATTGGTCGTGGTGCTATTGGTCAGCCATGGATTTTTGCTGAGTTGGTGGGCATGCCTTTGCCGAATCGTCAGCAGCAGCTTAAAATTATGCTGCGTCACCTCAAGCTAATGCACGAATTTTACGGCCCTGAACAAGGTATGCGAATTGCTCGTAAACACATAGAAGCCTATTTGGGCCGACTAGGTGCGTCTCACCTTTGTCGGGGGTTTATGTCGTTAGATTCTGCCGACGCTCAAGTGGTTTGGCTCAGTTTGCAAAGCAATGGTGCATTGGCTTTTGCCAATAACGCGCCTGTTGTTAATGAAGATCACGGGCAAATGACCTCAGCTGCCTAGAGGCCTGCTTTTTTTGCAGGCAAGTTACTCAATCATATTTGAAATTTGGGCAACATAGCCCCAGTTATTATCTTTATAGGAAGGAGAGATAGATGCCGTTAAATATTCGTAGGGCGCTGATTAGCGTGTCGGATAAAAGTGGTTTAGCAGAATTAGGCCAAGCCCTAATTAAGGCAGATGTAGAGATTCTCTCCACCGGTGGTACGTACACTGCGCTGCAAAAAGCCGGTATTCCGGTGACCGAAGTTGCCGCGTATACGGGTTTTCCTGAAATGATGGACGGGCGTGTGAAAACACTGCACCCGAAAATTCACGGCGGCATTTTGGCGCGCCGGGGTGTTGATGAAGCGGTGATGGCCGCTAACGACATCAATCCAATTGATTTGGTTGTGGTTAATCTTTATCCATTTGCGGCGACTATTGCTAAGGACGACTGCACTGATGAAATGGCCATTGAGAACATTGATATCGGTGGCCCGACGATGGTTCGCGCTGCTGCAAAAAATCATGCCAGCGTACTTACCGTAGTTGACCCGGCGGACTATGCGCTGGTTGGGGAGTGTTTGGCCGCAAATACGATCGATGTAAGCATGTGTCGCAGCTTTGCAGTGAAAGCATTTCGTCATACGGCACAGTACGATGCCACTGTTGCCGGTTACCTTGGTTCTGAGGAGCTGTTGCCAGATTCTCTGACGCTTACTTTCGACAAGATGGACAACATGCGTTATGGCGAAAACCCGCATCAACAGGCAGCGTTTTATCGTGAGGTGAATTCCGCTAAATCTGGTCAGATTGCGTCTTATGAGCAGTTACAAGGAAAGGAACTTTCCTACAATAATGTAGCTGATACAGATGCTGCTCTTGAGTGTGTGAAAGTATTCGAACAACCTGCCTGTGTCATTGTGAAGCATGCAAATCCGTGCGGCGTAGGTATTGGCGCTGATTTGATGGAGGCTTATAACAAGGCGTTCGCCACAGATCCTACTTCTGCCTTCGGCGGCATAATTGCATTTAACCGGCCACTAACCGGTGCAGTCCTCGCGCCTATTCTGCAACAACAGTTTGTTGAAGTGGTGGTAGCACCAAGCGCAGATGCGCAAGCTATTGAGATTGCCAAGCAAAAGAAAAATTTACGCCTGCTGTCTTGCGGGCCGCTTGATGCCAGTCCTCGTGGCCGTGAGCTTAAGCGAGTTGGCGGTGGTTTGTTGGTGCAAAGCGCCGACGAGTTGTGCATAGATGAAGATGCGCTGCGCGTAGTGTCTAAAGCTCAACCCACGTCAGCCCAGATGCTCGATCTGCACTTTGCATGGAAAGTTGCTTGGTTCACGAAGTCGAATGCCATTGTTTATGCGCGGAATTTACAAACAATTGGAGTGGGCGCGGGCCAAATGAGCCGAGTGATCAGTGCCAAAATTGCTGGTTTAAAGGCAGCTGAAGAGGGGCTTGTGGTGCCGGGCTCGGTGATGGCCTCAGATGCATTTTTCCCTTTTCGCGATGGTATAGATGCGGCGGCTGAAGCCGGCATTAGTGCGGTGATCCAGCCCGGTGGCTCTATGCGCGATCAAGAGGTGATTGATGCCGCCGACGAACATGGCATTGCAATGGTCTTTACGGGCATAAGGCATTTTAGACACTAAAATATTTTACTGACTTAGGCGGTAAACAGATAAGAAGGCAGAAATTTGGAAGGTGAGACGATGAAAGTATTGGTCATTGGTTTAGGTGGACGTGAACATGCCCTGGCATGGAAGCTTGCGCAAAGCGCCGGAGTGGAGGAAGTGTTAGTTGCGCCAGGTAACGCGGGCTCTGGTTTAGAGGCAGGCGTGCGCAACGTAGATGTTGCTGCTACAGATATCCAAGGGTTGATGGCGTTGGCTCGCACTGAACAAGTTGACTTCACTGTTGTGGGACCTGAGGCGCCGCTGGTTCTCGGCGCCGTAGATCAATTCACTGCAGCCGGACTGCCTTGTTTTGGGCCGACCCAAGCAGCCGCGCAACTAGAGGGCTCAAAAGCCTTTAGCAAAGATTTTATGCGTCGTCATAACATACCCACGGCAGCCTATGCCTCGTTTACCGATGTCGCTGGTGCAACAAAACACATTCAAGAGAATGGCGCGCCCATTGTTGTGAAGGCCGATGGTCTAGCGGCGGGGAAGGGGGTGGTTGTGGCGCAGAGCGAAGAGGAGGCCATTGCAGCGGTGGAGGATATGCTCAGCGGTAACGGCTTTGGTGAAGCTGGTCATAAAGTAGTTATTGAAGAATTTTTGCAGGGCGAAGAGGCCAGTTTTATTTGCTTATGTGACGGTAAAACCGCTGTGCCGTTTGCGTCCTCCCAAGATCACAAGGCCCGCGACGATGGTGATCGTGGTCCCAATACTGGGGGTATGGGTGCTTACTCGCCAGCCCCGGTAGTGACGCATGATGTGCATAAGCTTGCGATGGAACAGGTGATTAACCCAACTTTGGCCGGTATGGCCGCCGACGGTATGCCTTATGTTGGCTTCCTGTATGCAGGCTTGATGATTGATCATGAGGATCGGATTAATGTTATTGAATTTAACTGCCGTTTTGGTGACCCAGAAGCCCAGCCTGTGATGATGCGGTTGCGCGCTGACCTTCTGCTGTGCCTTAAGTCAGCGGTGGCTGGCACGCTCACTGACGCGCCGTTAGATTTCGATCCGCGGATGGCCGTGGGTGTGGTTATGGCTGCAGGCGGTTATCCAGGGGAATATGCCGGTGGTGATGAAATCACAGGTTTAGATAAAGATTTGTTAGACACTAAGGTTTTCCATGCCGGCACCAAGGCGTCTGATGGTAAGGTTGTCACCGCAGGTGGCCGTGTGCTTTGTGTAGTAGGTCTGGGCGAGAGTGTTGAACTGGCGCAGGCGCTTGCCTATGAGCGAGTGGACCTCATTGGATGGCGCAACCGCTACTTTCGTAAGGACATTGGCCACAGGGCGATAAGTCGCTCGTAGATAGAAACTGAGTAATATCGTTAAGTCTGATTGTAAAGGTAACTAATATGCGTAATTCAAATTCGTTTGTTGATGACGTGATCGGCGGCATTGATAGGAGCCTAAAGACTCTAACCGGCGGCCATTCAGGCACTCGTCCAAACCCAGGTGCAGAGAAGCAAGAACCTGAGCTGTCCGATGAAGAGCGCAAGCATGTTGCGGGTTTGATGCGGGTCAATCATGCCGGCGAAATTTGTGCCCAAGCGCTTTATGAGGGCCAAGCTTTCACGGCAAAATCTGCCAGTGCTAAGGCGTCATTGTTGCATGCGGCCAGCGAAGAGCAGGATCATTTGTCATGGTGCCGTCAACGCTTAGATCAGTTAGGTGCTCGCCCCAGCGTTTTTGATCCATTATTTTATGGTGCCTCTTTTGCGCTAGGTGTGGGTGCGGGCCTGTTGGGTGATCGGATTAGCCTTGGTTTTGTCGAGGCAACTGAAGATCAAGTGGTTAAACATTTAGAAGAGCATTTGGAGTCTTTGCCAGAACAAGACGAGAAAAGTAGAGTGATTCTGGAAGAAATGCGTGCCGACGAGTCTCGGCATGGTGCCAATGCATTGGCGCAGGGGGGGAGCGTATTCCCCCAGCCGCTGAAGAATGTGATGAGCCTAGTCTCTAAGGCTATGACTCATACCACCTATCGCTTTTAGTTGATCGGATCTAGTCTATCCCTGCTAAATTTGAGCGTCACTCAACTTGCCTGCCCGACTGGTTTGGCAATGAGCGCCGAGACTAAAGTTCGGCTTTAATTGCGAAAGAATGGCTAATTGCCACACCGCTTTTTTCTAGCATGATAGATACTGAGCAGTACTTTTCTGCGGTTAAATCTATCGCTCGTTGTACCTTGGTCGGATCAATGCCTTCGCCTACAACTGTAAAGTGAATGTCGATTTGTTCGAAAACTGCAGGAATGGTCTCAGCGCGCTTTGCGTTGATGCTGACCTGCAAATCTGCGATAGGTTGGCGGCTCTTCTTCAAGATATCTACAACATCGTAGGCCGTGCAACCGCCCAATCCCATTAGCACCAGTTCCATGGGCCGGCTACCAAGGTTTTCTCCGCCAGCCTCTTCTGGGCCGTCCATGGGTACTTGATGGCCGGAACTATTCTCTGCCTTAAAATGAACATTCCCGCCCCACGCTACGTTTACTTGCATTGAAATAGGTCCTTCCTTACATGAGTTCGTTTTGAGCTGAATGAATTATTTGGCTCGTGTCAGGGCCTTATTGTACTCAGTGATCTGCTTGGGTTCTCTGAAAATGAGCGGTTTTTGGGCCAAGACCCACACTCAATAACAGCCATGAATAGGGCCATATTGGATTCTTCTAAGCATTCTATCTACACCAATTCGAATTAGGGGTCAGTTGAATATGGCCCGATCATAGATTAAATTTATCCGGTTGTAGTACAAAAACTCCGGTTATCGGGCGCAGGGTCTTACCTGCCCAAGTCCTTAGCACCTTGTACCGAAGCAGTACGCCTTGCCGTAATAGGAACAGATCAAACAATGCACACTCACACTCACACTCACACTCACACTCACACTCACACCCAACAGAGGCCGCGTTCAAAGTCAG
>CAJWNY010000082.1 GCA_913043815.1 uncultured Gammaproteobacteria bacterium | reverse complement strand
GTGACTTTGCAGAAACTCACTGTTGTTATAGATGCAGGCACAATTGTTCATCCAGACGGTGCACTGGCGCAAACCGAAGGGGCTGCGTTGTGGGGCGCGAGCATGGCGCTGCATGAGGGCACTGAATTTGTTAATGGTCAAGTCAAGGATGTGAATCTGAACACCTATCGACCCATGCGCATGTCAGATGTACCTGAGCTTGATATTGAGTTTGTCGACAGCGAGTTGCAGTCAGTAGGTTTGGGTGAGCCAGCGACTACTGTGGTTGGACCAGCTATTGGCAACGCTATCTTTTCCGCCTCTGGCGCGCGAGTAAGACACTTGCCGATTACTCCCGAGGCAGTGAAAAAAGCTCTGGGTTAACTGCTTGAGTCCTAAGTCAATATAGCCGGTATAACAGGCTTAAGTTGATTTCTAGTTAGGGTTTTAGGAATAATGCTACCCTTAGGTGTGGGTGCTCTGGCACTTGCGAATACCATGCCTAATCGCGAAAGCTATTGGCCCTTGAACTCAGGCGAGCGTTTTTCTCCAAAGGCTTTGCGTCCTTCCGCGCCATCTTCACTGGTGCGAATGGTTAGCAACGTATCTCTGGCGATGGCGCCTATTTCTGCTGGGCTTTGATTCATCGTCGCCAAGCTGAATTCTTTTAAAGTCTCTACAACCAAGGGTGCTGAGTTGGCTAAGATGGCGGCCCATTTTCGCGCCGCTTCAAGTTCCTCGCCTTTGGCCACTACCTTATTCACCATTCCTGCGCTTAATGCTCTTTGTGCGTCAAAGTCTTCTCCTAGTAGCATGAACTCCATTGCCACTTTGTGCGGTATGCGCGCAACGGCGCTGCTGATCAGTCCGCCGGTAAAGCCAAGCTGTGCTTCTGGATATTTGAATACGGCATTTTCTGACGCTACTACTAAGTCGCACATTTGCACAATGACGTAAGCGCCGCCAATGCACCAGCCGTGTACTGCGGCGATAATGGGTTTGCGTGTGCCAACACCAATGCTGGGTACGCCTTGCCACATTTCGTTGGGTGCATTTTTAACGTCAGCGCCTACTGAAAACGCGCGGTCACCGGCGGCATGCAAAATCGCCACTCGGTCTTCACTTCCATCAAACCGACGCCATGCTTCTTGCAGGCCGAGAATTACAGTTTCATTCAAGGCGTTCATTCGCTCTGGGCGATTAATGGTTATGGTGGCCACGTTTGCTGAGGACGTATAGGTAACAAGTTTGTTCATGATTGCTCCTCTAGCCAAGCGTTAAATTGCGGGTCCCGTTTTTCAATAAATGCTTTTACGCCCTCCTGAGCATCTGGATGATGGTCCGAAATGGCTGTTTTGGATGCAATTTCATCCAAGGCGTGTGTCCAATCTTGTTCCGCTGCATTGTAGAGTGAGCGTTTTAGCAGGCGCATGGCTACTTGAGGCCCCTGTGCAAATTCTTCTGCCATTGCCATGGCAGCTGCGGGCAGGTCCTCGTCTGCTGTCACCTCGTGTACCAAATCTAGTGCTAAAGCTTCATCTGCAGTAACGATTTTTTTACGCATCAAGAAGTCCAGCGCTTTAGGTAAGCCTAGCGTACGGACTAAAAGGTACTGGCCGCCTTCGTCTGGCAAAAGGCCGAAACGAAGGGTTGCGCTGCCCATGCGGGCAGATTTTGCTGCGATCCGAAAATCGCAGGACAAGGCAAGAGAGAAGCCTGTTTGAATAGCTATGCCGTTAATTGCACAAATAGTCAGTTTGTCTAAATTGCGAATAGTGGTATTAAGCTGTTGGGAGATGCTGCGTAGGCCGTTGTAAGTGCCTAGTTCGTTATCATGGCCGCCAGGTATGGAGTCGACTAATGGGTTACCAGCCATCTGACCGCCCTTATAGCCCTTGAGGTCATCGCCGGCGCAAAAGGCTCTGCCTTGGCCGGTAAAAACCACTACCCGCACCGCGTTGTCCATCTGTGCTTGGGTAATGGCCTCAATGAGATCACGCTTTATGGCGGTAGTCATGCCGTTCATACGCTCCGGCGTGTTGAGTTCAAACCAAGCAACGCCGTTGGCCCGAAGGCTGACTTCAAAGCCAGTAAAATTCCCTGTCTTCATCTTCCTCTCCCTTTTTCTCCCGGTACATTTGCGCAGGCTAGCGGTTCATATTAGTAGTTCAGGTTAATGACCCATCAACGACGTCCACGTGTCGATGTCGTTTATGCGTAAATAAGTATTCGATTTTTTTGTTTCGCTCATGGTGGCATTTGGAATGTGGCCGTAGTTGTGGCCGGGCATCAATAAAGTGTCATCAGGCAAGCAACAGAGTTTTTGCATGCTGTGGTACATGTCTTCTGAGTTTGCTCCGGGTAAATCAACCCGACCGCAGCCGTTAATGAACAGAGTGTCGCCGCTGATCAGTGTATTTTTTACTTTAAAACACTGACTGCCCGGGGTATGCCCGGGTGTGTGCAAAAACTCTATTTCTATATCTCCTACTTTTAGTCGGTCCCCGGATTCTACTTTTGCAATGTCCGAGTCAGAGATTCCTGTGACTTTTTTAATGCCTTGGGCTTCTAGCTTATGGGCATAAAGTTTTACAGGGTTTACCTCAAGCAATTTGCTAATCCCCTCCACATTATTGCCGCTGAATGAACCGCCAATATGATCAGGGTGGTAGTGGGTGGCGAGAGCTGCTGTGAGTTTGTAACCCTTTTCATTGATGTGGTTGACCATGCTGTCTATGTCCCACGCGGGGTCAACAATGACAACTTCTCGAGTTGATCGACAGCCTATGATATAGGTGAAGTTTTGCATGGGGCCAATTTCGATTTGCTCTATAATTAGGTCTGAAGGTTCGATCCAAGCGGGTTCAGCCATTGCAGTCTCATTCTTTTAAAAGCTCTACACTAGCTGAAACATTGTCTAACCGCACATTTGATATTTGGCTCTACTTGATGTTGCGCTCCGAACTCTTTTGCGTAAAAACGGAGGTAAAAGAATTTTTTGATAATGTCTGAATATGAGCAGTTTTTGCTGTTGTCTTTATTTATAGTGGGGTGATGAAGCGCAAAATACCTGTTGATGAAAATCTTACTGTTGGCTCTGCTGCGCCTACTTTGGAGGCGCGTCAGCAAGCTAGGATAAGTAGAGATCAGCGTTTTGATGGGCGGTTTATTGTTGCGGTTGTGACTACCGGTGTTTATTGCCGGCCCAGTTGTCCTGCGCGTATCCCCAAAGAAAAAAATGTCCGTTACTTCGTTTGTTGTGCGGGCGCGCAGGAAGCGGGCTACCGCGCGTGTTTGCGCTGTGTGCCAGACGAAGCGTTGCCAGTGCCCGATTGGGCCATTGGTAATCGGCGTGTGGCCAAGGGTTTGGCTATGATAGAGGCGGGTTTTTTAAATGATCACAGCGTTGCTGATCTGGCCGAAACTCTTCAACTCAGTTTGCGGCATTTGGACCGGCTATTCGCGGATACTCTGGGTGCAAGCCCTTTGGCCCTTGCGCGCACAAAGCGCGGCCAAATAGCCAAAGTATTGTTACAACGAAGTACGTTAAAGCTGTCTGAATTGGCTAAGCACGCCGGTTACGGCAGCATAAGTCAGTTCAATAAAGAGCTGCGTTTGTTGTTTAACAGCCCTCCTAGTGCATTGCGTAGGGCCAAGTTTTCCTCAAATAAAAACGCCGCTCACAAAGTACAAAAAATAGAAAAAACCAAAGAAGCGCAGGGGCTCGCCCTTAGTTTGCGTTTGGTTCTGCCGGTGCGTTTGCCCTACAACTTTGACTGGGTCTTTAGTTATCTCAAAGTGCGCGCTCTGGAAGGCATTGAGGAGGTGCTCGTTGGCCCCCTTGGGCAGGTTTATCGTCGTCGGTTAAGTAAAATGGGCGAGCCAGAATCCTGGTTGAGGGTAGAACACAGCGGTAATGAGTTGATTGCCTATTTACCGTTGGGTGGTGAGCCAATTTATCAAATATTACGCCGGCTCGGGCGTTTGTTCGATTTATATATGGACGGCGCAACTCTGGACAAACATTTGTATAAGGATCGCTTTTTGGCACCTTGGGTTAAGGCTGCGCCGGGCTTGCGGGTGCCGGGCGCTTGGAACGGGTTCGAGACTTGTGTGCGGGCTATTCTCGGTCAGCAGGTCAGTGTGGCGCGTGGAACAGCACTAGCCAACGCAATGATTGAGCGCTATGGCGGAGGGGATTTTCCTAGCCCCGAGCAATTAGTAGATAAACAGATTGCTGAGCTTGGCATGCCCGGCAACCGGGGACGGGCCATCAGCACAGTGGCGCAACAAGTAATAGATCAAGGTGTGACATTTGACGGAGGATTGAAAGTAGAGGCTTTTTTGGATGCGCTGACGCAGATCAAAGGTATTGGCCCATGGACTGTTAACTACATTCGCCTGCGGGTGCTAAAGGATCCAGATGCATTTCCGCACAATGATTGGGTGGTGCTAAAGCAGTTAGGCACCACGCCAGCCAAGGCAAAGTTAAAGGCAGAGCCTTGGCAACCATGGCGAGCCTATGGGCTAATGTACTTGTGGTATGCGGCGTCCGTCGGTCGGGCTGAGGCGGTATCTAAAAAAACAGCAAAAACGAAAAAAGCCGGGACTAAGAAAAGTAAATTGACTCAAAGGAAGTCTAATTACAGTAAGGCAGAGCTAGTTCAGTCTGTGCAGAGTAAAGCTGGGTAATTTAAAACTCCAAGTTAATTAGTTTCGTCTCCAGAGAAAAAAGCGAAATGATTTATTACACACAAGTAGCAAGCCCTATAGGCCAATTGACCGTCTGTGGTGATGGCCACGCGTTAACCGGGTTGTACTTCTCTTCAGGCAGTAAGGCTAGAGGTGCAGATCCGTCTTGGATTAAAAAGCCCGATTGCTTTGTCGAATCGAGTAAGCAGTTAGAAGAATATTTTGCCGGCACCCGGCGTGTTTTTGACCTAGTACTAAAGCCGGAAACCACATTCTTTCAGGGCCAAGTGTTGGAAGCCCTGCAGACTATTCCCTACGGTGATGTGCGCAGTTACAAAGACATCGCAGAGCAAATTGGCAATCCTAAAGCTATGCGTGCGGTAGGCACCGCCAACGGCAGCAACCCCATAGCCATTATTATTCCCTGTCATAGGGTTATTGGCAGTAATGGATCTTTGACTGGATTTGGTGGCGGTCTAGATGCAAAGCGGCACTTGCTGGGCTTAGAAAAAGATCAAACCGGGCTATTCGCTACTTAAGTTGCACCACAATCTCGCATGACTTTATTTAAGTAACCATATGGTTACTAAATGGGCCGACACAGCCACTTCCCGACTGCTTTATGAGGTGTGCGATTTAAATCTAAACGTGCTACTAATGTAAGTAACTAAATAGATACTTTAAATTTTGAGTAAACACTCATGCGTAATCCAGAGCAAACCCGCTTTAAGTTGGTGGCCACGGCGACCCAACTACTGTTGATCAAAGGCCCACAAGGTTTGCGTGTGGATGAAGTTGCATCCGTCGCCTGCGTTAACAAGCGCATGATCTATCATTACTTCGGGAGCAAAGAGGGTTTGCACCAAGCGGTGGTGCGAAGCCAGGTTGAGTTATTGGTAGATTTCGCGGATGTACTTTCTTTGGGCGTAAAAACGTTCTTGGCTGAGCACTTTACTGCTCCCACAGATAAATCAGCCTTGCGAAAAACGCCTCAAAATAACAACGAACTAACCAGCGGTGTGAAACCTAGTGCCGCTAATACAAAGCAAAGTATGCAAGATGCTGGGTTAGTTATATTGCGCGCACTGTTGGATCAGCGGTATTTCTCGGTCAGTTTGAGTAGCGCCGACTGGGCTTCATTGGTGCAGGGTTTAATGGCTTTAGCGTTGCCGCAATTGTCGAAGGTGGATGAGGCTGCAGCTATTATCGAAAAGCTAAGTAAACGCCCGCTTGTTGATAAGCCAAGGTATACAATAAAAGCGTTACACCGCTATAGTTAATAGGCATTGGTTAACGCTCAGGCTACAAAGTTAGTCCTGTAGTTTTGGCCATTAGTTCGTAGGAGTATTTTTGGCAACGGGTGATTTTTATTGCTGGCTCGTTTGAAATTACGCAGAGGGAGGAAAGAGCGCGGCACTGAAGTAGCCGCCTACCGCAGTATTCACTTTTGACTCTGTGTGCGTTTTTAATTAACTATATCAAGTAACTCGATATCAAAGATTAGCGTCGCAAAAGGACCAATCACACCACCAGCGCCTTGTTCGCCATAGGCCAATTCGTAAGGCACGGTCAAACGCCACTTAGAACCTACAGTCATCATTTTCAGTGCTTCAGTCCACCCGGCAATTACACCTCCCACTGGAAATTCGGTGGGTTCGCCGCGATCGTAAGAACTGTCGAATACAGTGCCGTCGATCAAGGTGCCGTGATAATGGGTGCGGACGGTGGAGGCGGCGGTTGGGATTTCCCCTTCGCCGCTGACGAGCACTTGGTACTGTAGGCCAGAATCGGTAGTGATCACGCCCTCTCGAGCTGCGTTGTCCGTCAAAAATCTATCACCTTCAAGAGACATAGCTTTCGCTTCTTCGGTCTTTTTGACTTGCATTTGTTCGTTGATGAAAGCAAACGCGGCGCGCATGTCCTCGTCACTGACCGGGCACTCAACGCCATTTACGGCGTCTTGCAGGCCGACCATAACAGTCACGACTTCAAGTCCGTCAAATGGATTTTCCATCATCTGCTTGCCCATTTGGTGGCCTAGGCCATAGCTGACGCGTTGTCCGTCAGTAGTGTAATCAGACATTAATTTCTCTCGTTAGGATTAGGGATAAAAAAGCGGCGACAATTTAGCATATATTGCGGGAGAGAACTGGCCGTCTCACTTTGCTCTCCGCGAGTGCAGAATGTGGGACGACTATGTCTTTGCTTGCGCATTGGTTTGCGTCTTTAGTGCGCGCCTTTGCTCCGTACACCGCTTTATCTGTCAGGTTGCCCATGTCGAGGTGGGCTATGGTCGCGTGGCCGGCTTCTTCGTAGCAACTCTTTGGCCAGGTCTTTGCGTTCAGCAGCGGTCAGTTGCGTGACAAAACCACTGAAGTCTATGTGACTTTGGCTTTGGCTTGTTTGTAATGCACTGCGTAAATCCACCAGTGCTTGGTTTAGCGACTTCTCGCTGAAATCTTCAGCCGCTAGTACGCGTTGCACGGCTCGATGTTTTTTTCGCAGCAAGAGTCGCTGCGCTCTAGCCCGCTTAAACTGCTCGCGGAGCAGGGGGCGTAGTTCTTTTCTGCGCTCGTCGGGCAAATGGTATGCCCAGCGCGGTGAAATATGAATGGAGTTAGCAAAGCTCGTTGGCTCAAAGATCATCCGCGCAACGGCAAAACCCAGCATGGCAAGGTTGATGGCTAAAGATATAACCAAAGTGATGAGTAAAATTTTAGGTCGCATCATTATCTAATCCCTCTTCAGCTGCTGGAAAAAAGGCTGAAAACTCGATTGTGCTTTCTGTGAGCGAGTCAGCGTAAACCCACGAATTTATGTCAGCATATTCAGTAGAACCTTCATCCAAATCTAAGGGCTGTAAACCAAAGCCGACCCCAGCAGCAAAACTTACTACCAATGGAATGGCCGCTGCAATTGCTGTCGGCCAACGTTCTCCCGCCATCCACGAGGTGGGCTGATTGGCTGCCAAATAAACCGGCACAGTGTCATTGTCAGCGTGTGCCTGGGGAATCTTGAAAATGGCATCCAACAAATTTTTAGGGGCTTTGTGGCTGTTTTGCGAATCGCTTATAAACAGCGCCTCTAGCTTCTGCACCGCTTCAAACGCTTGCCTTGCCTCTAATGACTGCAACAAAAAAGCCCTAGCCCCTTTTCTCTCAAGGGGATCCGACCAGTGATCTAAATCCGCCCCAAAGGTGTCTAAATTTGTCAGAAACTGATCAATGTTCATGTCTCTCTCTTCTAGTGTTGATATCGGCGCTACGTATGGCTTTGCGACCCCGCGCTAAAAGTGATTGGGTTGCCGTGCTGCTGAGGTTGAGTATCTCGGCGGTTTCACCTATGGAAAATCCTTGGCGATGAACTAACAATAATGCTGCACGCTGATTCTCTGGCACTTGGGCCAGCAGCTGGGCAAATTCATCAATGGCGTCCTGTTGTTGGCTTTGTTGCTCAGGCTCAAAATTCGCCGGTGCTTGTAGCGCAAGATCGGCATAATCTTCGGACCTAGAAAATTTGTTCTGCTTACGCACGTGGTCAATAAATTTGTTGTGTAATACCGTGTGCAGCCAGGTGCTGAGTTTAACCCTGCCCACCTTGTAACTGCCTGCGTGAGTCCAAACTTTAACCCAGGTTTCTTGCATTAAGTCGTCAGCTGTACTTGGGTTGCCACTGAGCCGGTACGCGTAGGCGTGGAGCGCATCAACGTGACGCGAAACCAATTCAGTAAAAGAGCCAGCACATTGACTGACTACTTTTAGCATAAGTTGATCGTCTGACAAATACGTCACGTAATGCGCGGCTCTTGGTTGTTTTCTAGCAACTTAATTTGCTAGCTAGTGCTTTGAGCGGCTTTGCGCTGTTTAAACGGCTTGATCATTTTAGCCATCTCCGAGCGATCCACGACGCCGTCATTGTTGGTGTCTAAGGCTCGCAGTCTTTTCTCGGGATTTGGCATTTCTTCCTGAGCCAGTGTGCCGTCTGAGTTTGTATCCAGGTTCTTGAACATTGCGCGCTTGCGAGCCAACTGTTCGTTCTCTCTCTTATTTGCCGCCGCGTATTCGGTGTCGCTGATTGCGCCGTCTTTGTCAGCATCAAGCAGCGCAAACACTTCGGTTTCTACCAAAGAGCGCATGTCGCTGCGGTCTGTTCCAGCGTTCATCAGACCGAACATTCGACTATCGTGTCGGCGCATTCTTTTGCCGAGATGAGGCCTCTGTCCGTGATGGCGCTTGGCATCATTATTCCCGCGTCCGTTTCCAGCGCTAGGATGCCCCTTACCCTTAACGCGATGCTTGGGATTGTGCTGTTCAAATTCAACTAAGGAAATCAACCCGTCTTTATCCAGATCAGCCAGCAGGAACTGCTCCAAGCTGTGAGCATTGATGCGCTGTACCATGTCGTCGATGACAATAGGCCCGTGCTGGTGTTTGCTGCCGTGGTGACTAGCCAGTAAACCGGTGCTAACAACGATAAGGCCAATTGCAGTAAAACCTACGATTTTAAAAGAAGATCTTGAAGTGAATTTTTTCATAACTAAGACTCAATATTAAACATTCGTAAGCTATACGCTGGCCTAGGCATTTGTGGTCGAACTAAATGATCGAAACAATATAGTCGAATTAGCTTTGCTCATACTCTATGGCAATAATTTCAAAACGATTGAGTACCTGTAGATCGGCAAAGCTGAGAATACGCGTGGTGCCGGTAGATTGTTGAATGGCTACCTCGTCGCCAACCCCTTTGCCCAGCAGTAATTTGGCCATGGGCGCATCGACACTTATGTACTCTTTTAGCGCGTCAATTTCATCCGGGCCGACCAGTCTATACTTAACGATTTCAGGCGCGTTAGTTTCTGGCTTGATCTCCTTCGCCTCTAGGGTTACCCACGCGCCAAAATAAACCTTGTCGGTTTGGCTGGGTGGCCGATCCACTATTTGTAATTCCGCCATTCGTTTATCTAGGTAGCGAATTCTGCGATCAATTTCCGCCAACTGTCGCTTGCCGTAAATATAGTCAGCGTTCTCCGAGCGGTCGCCTTGAGCCGCCGCCTCGGAGACCTTGCGGGTAATCTCAGGCCTCTTTACTTTCCAAAGAAAATTCATTTCCTCTTGTAGCCTCGCATAACCTGCTGGTGTGATCAGCGCAGTTTTAGGTGGCTCTGGCGGACGGTATCTACCCATGCACATGGACTCTGTTCAAACGTAAGTAGGCATCATAAGTGAAAGACAAATAGGTGAAAGTATTAGCTGAGAGGGTAGGAGAGGAAAAGTTATTTGGCTTTCCGCTAGCTAAGCTCCCGCCGCAATAAGCAGCCTGCCTAGTAACATTGGCGAGGAAAGCGTTGTCAGCAATGATAGAGTAAGCGTAGCCGAGAAGGACTAATATTCGGCTTAGCGAATATTTAGGAGTGATCATGACCGATGATTTAAAAAAGCAACTCAATCAGCTCAATGCTGCAGAGCAGCACGTTATTCTGCATAAGGGGACGGAAAGACCGTTTACGGGTGAGTACGACAATTTCTACGACGCTGGTACGTTTGTCTGCAAGCAGTGCGATGCTTTGTTGTATCGCTCCACAGACAAATTTTCCTCAGGCTGTGGTTGGCCGAGTTTTGACGATGAGGTAGCCGGTGCAGTTCGCCATGAAATGGATGCTGACGGACATCGCACCGAAATATTGTGTGCCGGTTGTGGTGGGCATTTAGGCCATGTCTTTAAGGGTGAGCGAATTACCGAAAAAAACACTCGGCACTGTGTTAATTCAATCTCTATCAAGTTTGTGCGGGCCAACTAGGTGGCTGACAATTTCTGATCCCCTCATTAGCAGTCTGAGCAACGGATTATGGTAAATTCAATAGGTCGGTTGTTAAGTAAACACCTTGAGGGGCTGCAACCCGGGCGTTTAGATTGGATTGGCTTGCGTCCGCAGCGCAAAGTGGATATGCACGTTGTCGATCAGGTAGAAGCCATTGCGGGAATGGGCCTGAACGGAGATAGGCGTTGCCAAGGAACCGCGGGGTCGGGTAGGCAAGTGACGTTAATCAATCGTGAACATATTGACTTGGTGACAAAGTTGTTAGGGCGCGGGTTTATTGATCCCAGTATTTTGCGGCGCAATTTGGTGGTTTCGAATATTAATATGGTTGCTCTGCGTCATCAGCGTTTCCGGATTGGTGAGGTGGAGTTTGAGGCAGCAGCGCACTGCCACCCTTGTTTGCGCATGGAGCAGGCATTAGGCAAAGGCGCTGTTGCTGCAATGTTAGGGCATGGCGGTGTTTGCGCAAAAATTATTCAAAGTGGCGTAATTCGAGTAGGCGATGAAGTGGTTAAATTGGATGATTTTGCGGTTAGCCCTCATGAGTAGTCTCTTTGGCATCCCATGCTGGTTGGCATGAGTTAGAGCTGAGCGTTCAGGCGAAGCCTGAGCAAAGCTAAGCTCAAATAAACGGCCCTTTTTCGGCACGCGCGGTTAGTTTACGGCCGGCATTCTGCCGGATGATTATTAGTGCGTATTCAACACCGGCTTGGTTACAATCTGCGTCGGTGTCGGAGACAAAAGAGGGTGAGATGGGAAAGCAAATAAATACTGTGAGAGCTGCAGGGGCTATTGGCGCCCATGTGTCTGGCGTATCGTTGGCGGATATT
>CAJWNY010000081.1 GCA_913043815.1 uncultured Gammaproteobacteria bacterium | reverse complement strand
GCTTGGGCAAGATGGTGCAGTGACCCCGGGCCAGGTTTTATGTAGCGAAATGGGGAGTGTTTTGTCATTCGGCATGGTTACAAATTAGCCCTGCCCGCTTCAAGCAGGTTTACTCTGACACAGCCCTTTCACCGAATACGCGCTTGGTTCTTGACACTAATCTGATCCTTCGCAACACGTCAGGGCCTCCAAAAATTAAATACTAACAAGCTTTAGTCCGGCTACTGATCAAGATTTTGTTGACATGCAAAAGATTGCATGGAAGCATTGGCTTTGTCGACTTTAGTTTTGTCGACTTTAGTTTTGTAGATTTAAAGAAATTGGAAGGGTAATTCGCCTATGAGTGAGTCTTTCAAAGCTATTGATCCGGCCGATGTCGTCCGACGAATAACTTTTGGGCAAGCCAAAGCCTTAGTTTTTCAAAACCGGGCAGCAATGGCAATTTCTGCTGCAAACGCTATTGCAGCAGAGATGCGTCGTGCCGCAAGTGAGAAATCTTCATTTAGGATGGTTTTTGCCGCGGCACCGAGTCAATCAGAGGTACTGAACGCTCTTACCACCATACCTAATCTGCCCTGGGACCAAGTCGTCGCCTTTCACATGGACGATTATCTTGACCTGCCTGCCGAGGCGCCGCAGCGTTTTGCAAACTGGTTGGAAGGCCACCTGTTCTCAAAAGTTCCACTGGCTGAGGTTCATCGAATTCCAGCCCTTGGCTTGCCAGAAGAAATTTGCCAAAGCTATGCAAAAAAGCTGGCCAAAGCGCCAGTCGATATTATGTGTCTAGGTATCGGCGTGAACGGGCATATCGCTTTCAACGATCCGCCGGTTGCTGATTTTGACGACCCCTTTTCGGTAAAGGTGGTTGAGCTGGATGATGTCTGCCGCCAACAGCAGGTTGACGATGGTTTCTTTGCATCGATCAGCACGGTTCCAGTCAGGGCGGTCACTCTGACAATCCCACAGCTGCTTGACGCTGGTAGGCTGTTCTGTTCGGTGCCTGGAACCCACAAGCGGGCAGCTATAAAGGCCACAGTCGAAGGTCCACTTTCGACCGATTGCCCTGCGAGCATCCTGCGAACTCATAAAAATTGCACTCTATTTCTCGATCTGGAGGCATATCCGAATGGTTGAAGAGGTAACCCCTGGCGACGAGTTTTGCGACGCCTATCTTGATACCGTCATAAATCATATTCGCCGCATTCAAAAGGAAGAGCGCGGCAATTTGGATAGGGCTGCGCGCCTAATGGCAATGCAAATCTCCAAGGATCGCTTAGTGCATGTTTTTGGCCCCGGCGGCCATTCTAATCTAGCCACACAAGAACTATTTTTTCGTGCGGGTGGCCTGATGCACATAAACGCCATCCTGGACGAAGGGACACTACTATCGAACGGCGCACTCCGGTCGATGGCGATAGAGAGGACCCCTGGGTATGGAAGGATTGTTATTGAAAATAATTGTCTTGAAGAAGGTGATTTACTGATTCTCGTAAATGCCTATGGGATTAATTCGGCCTTGATTGACGCGGCTCTGACCGCACGAGAAAAAGGTGTGACCTTGATTGGGATTAGTTCACAGGACCATGCTCAGAATACGCATCCGGACCATCCAGCCCGCCATCCGACCAAGCAAAATCTGCACGATCTGGTGGACGTGGCGATCGACACTAAGGTGCCAATTGGAGACGCGGTTTTGTCAATCCCAGGTGTATCAGAATACACTTCTGCTATTTCGACGTTCACCAACGCGACAGCACTGAATACCCTGGTCATTCGGACCATAGTTAAGTTGCGCAATATGGGAGTGCAGCCTCCGATCTGGCGCAGCGGAAACGCGCCTGGTGGCGATGAGGCAAATGGGCGGTTTATAGACCTATTTCGCCGAAGAGTCCGTTCCTTATGAGAGGGACAAAGGCATATTCAGGATTCGATCCTTTTACTGGAGAGGGCCGAACCATTAATGTTAGCGCGGGAATGATCCAATCCGATGAACGCTGCGTCGCCGAAGGTTTGCCCGTACTGTCACCGGGTCTGATTGATCTGCAGGTGAACGGCTACAATGGTCATGACCTCAATGGTGGTGAGCTGACAGCTGACAAAGTCGAAGCTTTGAGCGAAGCACTTTGCCGGGTGGGTGTTGCTGCTTATCTTCCAACCCTTATCACTGCCGAAGAAGCTGATCTTTGTTTGCGTTTATACGCTATCCAAGAGGCCGTAGAAACACTTCCCTATTCGCGACAGATGATTGCGGGCATCCATATAGAAGGTCCATCTATCTCGTCAAAAGATGGGCCACGCGGCGCGCATCCAAAAGAACACATTCGCTCGCCGTCAATTGAGGAATTCGAGCGATGGCA
This sequence comes from uncultured Gammaproteobacteria bacterium, assembly GCA_913043815.1. Classification (GTDB taxonomy): domain Bacteria; phylum Pseudomonadota; class Gammaproteobacteria; order Pseudomonadales; family Azotimanducaceae; genus UBA4421. The sequence goes on along the minus strand of CAJWNY010000081.1, from coordinate 9,151 downwards.
AGAAGCCGCGAGCGGCTTAGTCGCTATGATCACCATAGCGCCCGAGCTCCACGGCGCCGTTGACTATCTGCGCGAGATTGCAACGCGGGGCGTGATTGTCGCACTTGGGCACTCCGATGCGAGTGAGGAAGATATTTATAAAGCTGCAGATGCGGGTGCCCAGCTGTCTACCCATCTAGGCAATGGCCTAGCGGGTACTTTGCCGCGCCACCCCAACGCTGTTTGGGCCCAGCTGGCAGAGGATCGATTGAGCGCAAGTTTAATCTTGGATGGGCATCATCTGCCAAAGTCAACCGCACAAGTGATGATCCGAGCCAAGGGAATCGAGCGCGTGGTTCTAGTCTCTGACTCTGTTAAATTCGCAGGCATGGAACCCGGACGATATACATCGTCCATTGGCGGCGACATCAAAGTTTCAAGTGACCGGCGCGTTTCGATTTCTGGAACACAATTTTTGGCGGGAAGCGGCGTCAGTCTTTTGGATGTTGTAGGCGATTTCAGTAGCTTCACTGGTCTGCCATTTTCTGCCGGAATTACCATGGCGACTCGAAACCCAGCCCGTTTCCTAAACCGTTCATGCGATTTGAAACCCGGAACTCGGGCTGATTTCATCCTTTTTGACTTGGATGATGATACAGGCACCGCCCAGACTCGCGACATCATTTTTGGCGGCGAAAGTGTAATACGATGATCCAGGTCGGCGCAGCTATCATAGACATCACCCCGCCTGATGGCCAGGCAATGGCTGGCTATGCAGCACGCACCGGCATGGCTGTGGGTGCTCATGATGCCTTGACCGTACGAGCACTAGTCGTGAATGACACCGCAGTTGTCACAATTGACGTCATTGGGATTGATGCAGATTTTTCCGCTCGTGCTAGGGCGCGCATTACTTTGCCAGATCAGGCCATAACTATCGCAGCGACGCATACTCACGGCGGACCAGTATCGATGCTCGGGCGATTGTCTGCGGAGGCTGATCCAGCTTTCATACTCCAGATCGAGGATGCAGTGGTACAAGCCGTAGACCAGGCAATCACCACCCAAAAGCCCGCTCGCCTTTTGGGTGGTGTGGGTGTGGAGCCAGGGTTTGCCAGTAACCGCCGCCGATCAGGAGGGCCGGTGGATGCGGGCATTCCTGTCTTGAGGTTCGAGAGCGCGCAGGGTTTGACGATTGCCATTCTGGTCTCCTACGCTTGTCATCCTGTCGTCCTTGGTGCGGACAATCTAAACTGGACAGGCGACTATCCACATTTCGTGCGTGAAGAACTTGAGAATGCACTTCCTGGAGCAATTGCAATATTTGCAACCGGATGCGCCGGCGATGTGAATACAGGCCATTCGGCTGCCGCCTCGCTTATCCCTCTGGCGATGCCTGAGCGAAGTTTTATTAAGGCAAAAGAGATTGGGTTTGGAATTGCAAAGTCAGCTCTCGAAGCGCGACTTACCAATGTGTCAGGTAATATAGGGCATGGTGAGACGTTTGAAGAGATATGTTTTGAACAGCGTGAAAATGGCGCGCCTGAAATATTGGCCAAGACCTGGCGCGCAGCGGCGAAGGTCCCTACCTCGATTGAGGCGATCTGGGCCAGTTGGGCCGAGACTCGTATGGGGCGCGACATAGCTCCTCGCAGGGCCCGCGTCACCGCGCTCAAATGGGGGGATGCATTAATCGTTGCCCTGCCAGGCGAAATCTTTGCCGAAACCGCTTTGGAGATCCGCAAGAGTCTCGCCCCCCCAAATCCCTTATTCATTCTGGCTTATGCCGATGACAACCTAGGCTACGTCCCGCCGGAAAGCGACTATTCGCGCGGTGGCTATGAGATCGACGAAGCACATCGTTTTTATGGATTGGGCGCGACTGTTGCGCCCAGAATAGCGGAGCATTTGGCCCAGGCCGGATGCGAATCGGCCAAAATGGCCAGAGTTTTAGCCGCACAAACTCAACGAACTAAAATACATTTAACTCAAGGAGGTAAGTCATGACTAAATCAACTAGAAGTAGGGCCCTCAAGACGGCAGTGGGGTTGTTGCTGGCAGGGACAGTAACAGCCAACGCACAGGACGTTGTCATTTGGGGCGGTTTCCCGGAACTAACAGGGTATTACGAGCGCGTGGCCGAAAGTCTGAGCGGCAAGTATCCTGATTTAAACGTCATCGTCGAACCCATCGGCCTGCGCGATCATGAAAAACGCGTTGCTTTGGGCCTATCCTCCGGCCTAGATGATGCGACAATTCTAGAACTGATCGGGTCGACGGCAAACCGCTATATTGTCAACGACCTTATCCAGCCGGCACCCAAAGGCGTTAGCACTTTCGTAAACGATGACTCGAATTTTGAAGCTTTTTTTCAGGAGACCGCTAAAGTCAACGGTAAGGTTTATGGAGTGCCAGTTTTCCGGGGCCAAGGAGCATTGTTTTACAACACCGACATGCTGGCGGCAGCCGGTCTTGAAGGCCCGCCGACAACAATGGATGAGTATGACGAATATGCCGCAAAGTTGACCCAGCGGGATGCGGATGGGAACCCAACCGTTTCGGGTTGGTCGCTGCGCCTTTCAGGTGGCGGTGGTGGCATAGCTGAGAAGTTCTGGATTAACTTACATCAGTATGGCGGCACTCTTTTGGAAAAAGACGGTGACAACTATCGTGCTGGTTATGCTAATGAACATGGGTTGGCAGCATTGAAGCAATACGTTGACGCGGTGAGCGGTGTAAAGACTGTGACGGTGGAAATGCCCGCAGACGCGGCCGCCTTCCAACGCGAACAGACAGCCATGTTTATTCGTGAAAGCTGGGTAATTGGCGACACGGCTAAGAAGGCACCTGACCTGAATTACAAGACGGCGGTCTTGCCCCGCGGGTCCATAGCGCTTCCGGTTAACCTTTATGTTTCTGGTGGTTCGGACGAGGCGCAGGCAGCAGCTTGGGATTTTGCCATCGCAGCCAATGAACCTGAGCATCTAATATGGATGCTGGACAACGTTGGCTGGCTACCCAACCGGAGTGGCGTCGATTACTCTGGCGTGGTTGCTGCAAAGCCCCAATTTGGAGCTTTTGTTGATTTGCCCGAGGACTATGTCTTCTTCACACTGCCCTCAATCGAGCCGATTAATGAGATCTTAACGCGCTTTGCAGCCCATTTGGTAGATGCCTACGCGGACGAATCTCTCGTGGGCAACGATTCGGCAATGCTAGAAGTTTTGAAGGCCTCAGCTGAAGAAACCAACAAGATCCTGAACCGTGCGGGTATTTTGGCCAATTAACCATTAAAGGCGGCCCCGGCTAACACGCCGGGGTCACACTGCAGAGGAACGAGATATGCTAAGGCGGAAACAATTTTGGTTCGCGATCATGGCGATTCTACCGACCTTTGCCATTTTTGGATGGGTACGGTTGTTTCCTATCATCGAAACTCTGCGTCTTAGTATGCACGAGTGGAATTTATTGTCGAAAAACAAACCATTTGTAGGGTTTCAAAATTTTATTGAGCTATTTAGCGACAATCAATTTATGGATGCGCTGACTAATACCGCCGTCATTGCATTTGGCGCTATGGCAGTAACTATCCCGATGTCGATGGTCCTCGCCGCGATTATCTATCACCGAACACGCAGTCGGTTTTCTGGGTTTTACGAGACCGCTGTCTTCATACCTCATGTTGTTTCTCTGGTGCCTGCCGCTATGGCGTGGAAGTGGATTTTTGATGCAAAACTTGGCCCTTTAAACGCAATAATTATGGGATTGGGGGGTGATGCTTTGCCCTGGCTATTTGACCCAGTGCTTTCGGTGATCTGCATTATCTTCTTAGTTTCATGGCAAACACTCGGCTACGGGGTGCTAATTTACCTAGTAGGGTTCAGGAACCTGCCGAAGTCAGTTTTTGAAGCCGCGCAACTGGATGGAGCGAACGGATTCCAAAGCTTTCTTTACATGTCTGTTCCACTTTTGAAGCCTATCACACTTTATGTATCTGTTGTCACGCTGATCTCAGGCTTTAATGTGTATGCCCAAGCATATGTGTTAGCCTCCGACACACAAGGTGCGCCTGGACGACAAGTACGGGTACTGGTTCTTGATATGCTAGAGAACAGCTTTCAAAATTTCCGTGTGGGTTATGCCGCTGCCGAAGCAGTAATTCTCCTTTCAATCGTGCTGTTGCTAACCATGATCCAATTCGGTCTGCTTCGTGGAAAGGGAGGTCGCTAGCCATGTCTGCCAAAGCCCGCGCCCGCCGCACCAATTTTCTGTTAGATGTTACACTATTTGTGATCTGTATTCTGTTACTGACCCCCCTGATCCTACTAATCGCGAATGGCTTCAAAACGCCACAAGAGATGTTAGTATGGCCGCCAACACTTTTCCCAAAAGATCCCACTCTGGAAAATTTCCACAAAGTCTTTACCGAGACGCCACTTTTACAATGGATGTTAAATAGCTTTCTCTTCGCGCTTTTGTCGACGGTCGCCATAGTGGCAACTTCCGCTTTAGCTGGTTATATCGTCGGAAAGTTTCCGTTTCGTGCCATCAATATTATTTTTATTCTTTTCCTAGCAACAGCGATTATTCCTTTCGAGGTATACATGATTCCGCTTTACTTCCAGGTGAAAGCACTCGGTCTCTTAAACAGTGTCGGCGGTTTACTGGTCGGATATCTGGTGATGAGCTTTGGTATTTTTTTGATCCGCCAGAACGTAATCGCCTCGATCCCAGATGAATTGTTGGAAGCGGCTCGCATCGATGGCGCGGGCGAATTATGGATCTTTTGGTACGTTGTTCTGCCACTTCTGCGGGGGCCGTTGGCTGCACTCGCTGTGTTGGCTTTTTTCCAAGCCTGGACAGCATTCGCCTGGCCGATCATTGTGATGACACGCAAGAAATCTTTCACGATCGAGGTTGGCCTCGCCAATTTTCAAAGTGCATACACGGTTGATCTCTCACTGCTAAGCGCCGCTTCAGCCGCTGTGATGGTACCGTCGGTTCTGGCCTTTGTGCTGCTAAGAAGAAATTTTGTTGAAGGTATTGCTGCAAGCGGAATGAAAGAATAGGGGGTAAGACGATATGGCGACGGTTGAAATCAAAGAACTGCATAAATCCTTTGGCGATATGGAGATCTTGCACGGAATATCTTTCACGATCCCTGACGGCGCTTTTGTCGCCCTTGTCGGCCCATCGGGCTGCGGCAAGTCGACCATACTGCGACTGATTGCCGGGCTAGAAGAAATCACCAGCGGGGAGATTTATATTGGTGATATTATAATAAATGATGTTGAGCCAAAGAACCGCAACATCGCGATGGTATTTCAAAACTATGCGCTTTATCCCCATCTGACTGTGGCCCAGAATATGGGCTTTTCGCTTAAGCTTCTAAAGAAATCTAAGGCTGAAATTGACCGCGCTGTCCAACACACTGCTGAAATCCTTGGTGTCAACAAACTTCTGCACCGTCTGCCGAAGCAGCTTTCTGGTGGACAGCGCCAGCGGGTCGCTATGGGACGGGCCATCGTACGCAAACCGCAGGTGTTTCTCTTCGACGAGCCACTCTCAAATCTCGATGCCAAGCTACGCGTTCAAATGCGGGCGGAGTTGAAAGCTCTCCACCGCCGTCTTGCCACCACTACCGTCTATGTCACTCACGACCAGATTGAAGCGATGACCATGGCCGATATTGTCGTAGTGATGCGAGACGGCAATGTGGAACAGGTAGGCCGCCCACTTGAGCTTTATGATAAACCAGTCAATCAGTTCGTAGCAGGATTCATTGGCTCGCCAGCTATGGGCTTTTTACCCGCTACTACCAAGGTGGGCTCTAGCGAGATGGTGCTTTCGGATGGGCAGGTGCTTTCAAAGCCAACATGCGTGGCACTTGACGGCGACTACACAATTGGCCTTCGGCCCGAACACATCCGACTGGGTGGAGACGGCGCCTCATTCAAGGCGACTATTGAAGCCAGCGAGCAGACCGGATCAGAAACCCTGTTGTTAGCCCGGTTGGCAGATCAGGAGATTACCATCCTTCTACGTGAACGTTTTGATACTCCTATTGGGGATGTCCATGCATTCGTCATTGATCCGACTGCGGTTCAAGTGTTTGACTCAAAGACTGGCGCAAGAATTGAAACATAAGAAAAATGAATGCCACTGAAAAGGATATGATCCTAGTTTGGTTCCTACGACCCGGTATTCGTTGACGGTGCGCTACAAGTTGGCTTGTGGATGGTGTAGTGACGGCTCTTCATCAAATCCCGAATGGAGTTATTCGGGGAGTATAAGAAATTCCGAAGCGGTAGGCCGAAATCGCGTAAAAGGGAGCGGTGGCAAAAGCGGTGCGACTTGGGTTGTGGTTGAAAGCCTGCCGGCATCAGAAGACGTCAAATGCCAGGCTGGTCCATCGCGCGATCAATTAAAGGTCTATCTTGACAGTCTTTAAAATCACGCTGCATTTAGTACCACCAATATCTTGTACAACTTTATGCCAATTCTGGATTGGACGTCAGGACAGTTGCGCCATGCGTTGCTGAACGGTGCCTTGTGCATGCGGTTCGACATTATGGATTTTGCCACATTCAACATCCATATACTGAGCAGTGAGGAAGCGCAGTAGGATTACCCAGAAAATATCATAGCCGACGCTAAGATACTTTTCAACACAATGGATACAATATGCAAGGCTGACTTTGTTTCAAACGTGCTGGCCGGGCTCCTAGAGGCCGAAGAAAAATACTCTACAAATACTCTGCAGGAGGCCCTTACAACCTCCAACGAGATCAATGCGAAAAGGTTCTGTCGCCATCTAGCAGATTTTCTGTCTGAAGTCATACTTACGGCTGAAAAACTTGGTATGACACTAAGCTGTCACCCCGATGATCAACCGTTCCTTTTGTTGCCACCGCCGCGGATAATGACGTCAGAGGCCTACTATGCCTGGCTTGTCGAGAACATGGCCTCGCCTGCAGTGGAAATTACACTTTGTGCTGGCTCGCTTGGGGTGCGGGCCGAGCATGATTTACCCAGTATAATATCGCGTCTTGGGAACTAGGCCCATTTTCTACACCTCCACAATGTGCAATGAGAAACTACCGGAGGAAAGTCTCGTTCCACGAGGCAGTAAATCTTGATGGTTAAACTGATAAGGTCGTCCTGATCGAAGCGGTCCCGAAGAAAGAGGAACGGCTAAGCAGTCCCATTCTTCTCCTACCCGATAATGGTCAGGAGATAGTCCCAGACCGTGGCGACAATCTTCAGCTAGGATAGACGATTGGACGCCTAAAGTTCTGCCAGCACTTCGCCGCATCAAGGCCACGCTTTCCCAAACAAACCACTAATCCTGCATTGCACGGATAGCTGCCAGAAGACTAAGGCCAGTGTGATACCCGGGGTCCAAATCAGGCGTAGCGGGGACATAATCTATAGGGCCCCCCATCGTTCTTGTTTGGTATGCAAAACTCCGGTTAGGTTGCCAATAATTGTCAAAGAATGCCTCGTCTGCCTTTTTCCAAAGGTGTATGAGGCTTTTATCACCTGTTAGTTTGTATCCAAGCGCAGTTGCGCGGATCGACTCTGGCATTTGCCACCAGGGGTAATATGGTGAATTCGCCTGACCCGTTTTAACTGAAATACTAAGTGCAATTCCAGGACCATGAAGGCCAATCTCAAGACTTCTTCGAAGAATGGCCTCAAGGGTTTTTATCCGAGGGTCGTCTGGGCACCTTGCCAAATGTTCAAACGCAAAACCGCAGAATTCAATCCCGTGGCCTAAGTTGCAGGCCTCCTGTTTTGGAACGTTCAAAAGAAGGCCCGAAGGAGAGTCGTAATAGCGCGCCAAAACGTCGTCAATAAAACGGTTAGCAAAGCCTGCTTCATCGGAATGGTTACATCGGTGCAACAGGCCTGCAGCACCGAGAAGGATCATACGTGGTCCAAAATCATCTGGTTCGGCCCTTGCATTTTCCACCGAAAGCGCACGTTTTTCCTCCATCTGGAAACGCTTGTCTTCGATGGCCGCGATGACGTTATGCAAGTATTCAAGAAATGGCGTTACATTTTCGCGATCAAAGCGGCAAGCTGCAGCAACAAGCCCTTTGGCAACAAAGGCGTCCGAATATGTGAAAATTGAAAGCGCAGTAGTCTGGGGTTTAACGCCATCATCCACCGGTATGACTGGGTTAAGCCCCTCGTCATAGAGAAAGTAGGTATGGCCATCCCGCATGTAGAGTTCGCTTAGTCTATGAAATAGTTGTTCAGCTCTTTGGCTTATACGCTTGGACAATGCCGGATTAAGCTCTTGATAGAAGTCAGCAAATGTTACCAGCGCTTCAAGCCCGCGTCCCTGGATCCAGCCATAGGTAAATTTGGGACCACGCAATCCGGAGGAGGAGGCGTAGTCAACTCCAGTTAATGAATTCACTTTCGTATTAAGAAATCCACTTTGACTTGGGCGGTCGATCAACCAACTTATGGCCGACCGATTGCAGGCTTCATAACGAACTGCCGCGTCTTCGATCCAAGTTCTCATGTCCGGAAGCCCTGCCTAAGTTTGGCCATCAGGGTCCTTGCCCCGCATCTTTTATGATCGTAATAAACCCTCATCAAGAGGCCCGACATATAACGTCTGGGATCACAGTGAAAAACTTCATCAAACGCCAAAAGTAAAGTAACCCATTTGTGTGCGGCCAGCGCGCCATCGAGTACAGTGCAGAATTTTTTAGCCAGCGTTTTAGTCATAGGTTAAAGGTCTCATTTACATTCAAACAAGCCCATGTCGACCAATAATTATTACGCTCCGCGCGGAGCCCAAAAATATGCCTCTGCGTCCGTGGCGCATGTGTTTTGATTAATTTAGAAGACACGAGTTTAAATATAGAGTCCATAGAAAACTCTTGTAGGTAATATCGTGTGTGGACGACGCCTTTTATGCAAGGGCTAATTTTAGTGACTTTTATGGTTGCAGGTTGCGGTCATGTGTCGGACCTTTTAATGTCATGTATGTGAATGCAGTGTGCTGTCAGACTAATAAGAACTCGCATCAGATTACCAGCACACCTTAATCTATGAACTCAATAATTGACGCCACTCGGCAAGAGCAGCGGCACGGTTAAGCTTGAAATTGGTGCGTGAATAGCGATGCAGTTACCAAACAAAACAATCCCCC
>CAJWNY010000080.1 GCA_913043815.1 uncultured Gammaproteobacteria bacterium | reverse complement strand
TAGAATAAGCCCCATTTATCGCGTATCAGCGTGATTTAACGCTGCTATTCTTAAACGCTACTTATGATTTGCAGTAATCGCAACCGTTTGTAACTTTCTTTGTAAAACCCCCTATTTTAGGGGTGGTTTGTAACAAGTTTGTAACTCTCAACTCTATATAAATCAATGGGTTAAACCTACCCGACTACTCCCACTCAATAGTGGCAGGAGGCTTACTAGATACGTCGTAAACCACTCGCGATACCGCACTGATCTCGTTAATAATTCTGTTTGAAACCAGTTCAATAAATTCGTAAGGCAAATGCGCCCAGCGGGCTGTCATAAAATCTATAGTTTCTACAGCACGAAGTGCAATGACGTGTTCATAACGCCTTGCATCTCCTACTACGCCAACAGACTTCACCGGCAAATATACGGTAAAAGCTTGGGATGTTTTGTCATATAGGTTTGCCCTGCGCAGCTCATCTATGAAAATTTTGTCGGCCTCACGCAACACGTCAGCGTACTGTTTCTTCACTTCGCCTAAAATTCGTACACCCAAGCCAGGTCCTGGAAAAGGGTGCCTAAATACTAACGACTTGGGCAGACCTAGATGTAAACCAATCTTACGCACTTCATCCTTAAACAATTCACGCAGCGGTTCTACTAACTGCATAGTCATACGCTCTGGCAACCCACCTACATTGTGATGGGACTTAATTACATGTTCTTTACCGTACTTCGACGCAGCCGATTCAATCACATCTGGATAAATGGTGCCTTGGGCAAGCCACTTGACGTCTTGGAGTTTTTGCGCCTCGCGATCAAATACATCGATAAATGTACCGCCGATTATTTTTCGCTTGGCTTCTGGATCACCCACTCCCGTCAGGTTATCTAGGAACTCATTCTCCGCGGCAACGGTGATAATATTTAGCGGTGACAAATCACCTTCGCCAATAGCATTTTGAAAAGCTTTCTCAACCTCGTCTCTTTCGCCTTTGCGAAGCAAGCCGTTGTCGACAAATATACAAGTAAGCTGGTCGCCAATGGCTTTTGACAACAAAGCTGCCACTACTGACGAGTCTACCCCGCCGGACAATCCGAGGAGCACTTTATCTGTCCCTACCTGTGCGCGGACCTTGGCAATAGCATCGTCAACTATGTTGGCAGCGGTCCAATCGCCCGCACAACCGCAAATTTCTTTAATAAAGGTAAGCAGCAAACGATCACCGCCGTCGGTATGCGTCACTTCCGGATGAAACTGAACACCATAGAATTTTTTCTCAACGTTCTCCATCACCGCGATTGGCGCACTGCCGGAACTGCCGGTACAAATGAAACCTGCGGGCAACTGGCTGATCTGATCTCCGTGGCTCATCCATACATTCGCTAAGCCTTCGCCATCTCCTAACACATTTATTAAATTGCTTGGCGCGACCGTATTCAGCTGGGCATGACCAAACTCTCTCTTGTTTGATGCACTGACGATGCCACCCAATTGAGCAGCCATAGCTTGCATGCCGTAGCAAATACCCAAAACAGGCACCCCTAGCGCAAAAATTTCATCAGCAATGCGAGGCGTTTGACCTTCGGTGACACTTTCTGGCCCACCTGAAAGAATCACCCCTGCAGGTTGAAACTCAGCTATATGATGCGGATCAATATCAAAGGGATGTATCTCGCAATAAACACCGCATTCGCGCACTCGGCGTGCTATGAGCTGGGTATACTGAGAACCAAAATCTACAATTAAAACTGGTTGAGCATGAATATCTGAATGGTTATTTTGCATAAAGTACTTGTTAGATGATATTGGAATTAATTCAAGGTCATTGAAACAGTTTCAGGGGCAATTTAAAAAAAGGCTTGGGCCTAGAGCCTTCTCTAACAGCCCTAGGAGGCAAGGACTTCTCTATTCTAATAAACAGTGGAACCAAAGAAAATTACCAAATTATTCCAACATTTCAATGTACGAAAAAACTCTCTGTATAATGCTACGCGACCCATCGACATTAACTCAGAGGATAGTTGGGCGCTTCTTTGGTAATTGACACATCGTGCACATGAGACTCAATCATACTGGCACTACTGACTCGAACAAATTCAGGTTTACTGCGCATGGTCACAATATCTGTGCTACCCGTATACCCCATTGATGCACGTAGACCGCCCATCAACTGATGAACAATTGGGCTTAGTGGCCCTTTGTACGCCACCCTACCTTCCACTCCCTCTGGCACGAGCTTACGCCCATCGCCTTCCACTTCTTGGAAGTACCGGTCACTAGAACCATGCGCCTGGGACATTGCGCCAAGTGAACCCATACCGCGATAGGACTTATAGGTTCGACCTTGATACAACTCCACTTCCCCTGGAGATTCATCTGTACCCGCTAGCAAACTACCAACCATAACCACACTTGCCCCTGCCACAATAGCCTTAGCAATGTCACCGGAGTAACGAATGCCGCCATCGGCAATAACCGGAATGTCTGCATCTGCTGCTGCTTGAGCCGCACCCGCAATAGCTGAGATTTGTGGTACGCCGACGCCTGCAACAATCCGTGTAGTACATATCGACCCTGGACCGATACCTACTTTAATACCATCTACACCAGCATCAATTAGGGCTTTTGCACCGTCATAAGTTGCAACATTACCGCCAATCACGTCTAGATTAGGATAATTAGCCTTAATCCACTCAACGCGATCAAGTACTCCTTGAGTGTGCCCATGCGCAGTATCAACCACTACCAAATCTACGCCAGCTTCTGCTAATGCCGCCACGCGTTCGTCTGTGTCTGCACTGGTGCCTACACTTGCCCCAACACGCAATTGACCCAACTCGTCTTTGCAGGCCAATGGAAAAGCTTGAGCTTTTACAATGTCTTTAACTGTAACCATGCCTGTTAGCTCGAAGGCTTTATTGACCAACAGCACTTTTTCAATCCGGTTTTCATGCAAAAGAAGCGTGATTTCTTGAAAGTCCGTTCCCTCAATTGCAGTGACTAATCGCTCCTTGGGTGTCATGATTTGACTGACCAGTGCGTTGGTCCGACGCTCAAAGCGCAAGTCCCGACTAGTTATAATGCCAACCAAGGCATTACCTTTAACTACTGGCACACCCGAGACACCCTTTTCTCGAGTCAAGGCGCGAAGTTCATCTAATGTAGCACTTGGATCTATGGTGACCGCGTCGCGGATAATGCCGGACTCGTATTTTTTTACAGCTCGCACTTCTTTAGCCTGCTCTTCAACAGTCATATTCTTGTGCACTATTCCTATACCGCCTTCTTGCGCTATGGCTATAGCCAAACGAGCTTCTGTCACAGTATCCATCGCAGAGGATATAAGAGGGATATTTAGCGAAATATTTTTCGACACTCGACTTTGTAGAGCGACTTGTGAAGGCAAGATATCTGAGTAGGCAGGTAGAAGGAGAACATCGTCAAACGTGAGAGCGTCGTCACTGATACGTAACATTTAGAACCCCGCAAAAATCATATTCTAGCGATGGATGCAAGAGATGTAAATTATTGATCCAGAGGTTACGAGAATTATTCTCATAAAACCTCCCTTGGTTGCGGATGCGGTAAGATATTATGATGTCACAACTCAGACTGAATTGGACCGAACTCCAAAAAAATGGATATCAACCACAACCGCCCTGTGCTAACGGTCAGTGCGCTTAATAAGCAGGCTCGACTCACTATTGAAGAACGCTTTCAATTGGTCTGGGTAACAGGCGAACTATCAAACTTTGCGCGACCACGCTCGGGCCATTGGTACTTCACGCTAAAAGACAGCAGCGCTCAGGTAAGGTGCGCTATGTTCGCAAACAGTAATCGACGCGTGCAGATGCAACCCTCTGACGGTCAACAGGTACTTATTCGCGGCCGGGTTAGCCTTTATGAAGGTCGTGGCGATTTCCAAATTATTGCAGATCAAATGGAACCCGCTGGAGAAGGCGTGCTGCGACAAGCCTTCGATGCATTAAAAGTTAAGCTCGCAGACGAGGGACTATTTGATCCAAAGCTCAAGCGCCCTATTCCAGATGTACCCAAACATATAGCAGTAGTGACATCACCAACTGGTGCTGCACTACAAGACGTGCTGGCCGTTTGGCAGCGCCGCTTTCCCACAGTAAAAGTGACGGTAATACCCACAGCGGTTCAAGGCCCAGAGGCTGAAGCTCAGGTCTTAAGCGCATTAACCGCTGCTAGCAAACTGACAATAGACGCCATTCTACTGACCCGGGGCGGCGGCTCGCTAGAAGATCTTTGGACCTTTAACCTCGAGTCAGTGGCCCGGGCCGTTGCTGCCTCACAGATACCAATTGTCTCCGCCATTGGCCACGAGATTGACATTGCCATTACAGACTTTACAGCAGATCTACGTGCGCCCACGCCTTCAGTAGCCGCAGAGCTTATGGTGCCGGACGGCCAAGAAATGTTGCAAAACATTGATGGAGAATTCAGGCATCTCTTGGTTTTGATAGAGGGACAGCTGAGAGAACGCCAACTGCAACTAGACAAACTCAACCTGCGTTTAGTTAGCCCAAAGTCGTATTTGCAACAGGCTTGGATGAGGCTAGATGACTTCTCGAATAGAATAGCCCGTTCAACGGAACAAACGCTTGCGGCGACAGCCAATCAGCACGGCAACTTACATAAACGCCTAACCAACCAAAGCCCAAGCTTTGCGCTCACTCGAGCAAGGGAGAAGCTGAAACGGTTAGAGGCGGGCCTTGAAGACGGCATAAGCAGACACCTACAATTGCAAACCCGTTCCGTCGCAATGCTGGCGCGCATGCTCGACGGCATGAGTCCACTGCACACACTAGGACGCGGATACGCTTTTTTAAGCGATGACTCAGGCGGACTAATCACTCACACTAAGCAAGCGGAAGTTGGCGCCACTATGACAGCGCAGTTACAAGACGGGACAATTGCAGCCACCATCATCCAGGTTACCAAAAACGACAACCCTTTCAGCCCGCTCGAAACCCAAGAGAGTAAGGAACCGAAAGATGTTTAAGCCTTCAATAGGCCCCATGCAACCCGCAAACGTAGCCTCTAAAAAGCAAAAAGCGCGAACTAACTGCCTAGCACGACTTATGAGCCTCGTATTATCCATAGCGGCATTGAACATCTCTCTAATAGGTTCAGCCCAAACATTAGACGCACAAAAAAAGACCAGCTTTCCTGGCGGTGTTTACCAATGGACACCACCGGAAGACGCCGAGCAAATCAAATTCCGCAACAAGCCAGTCATGCAAATTGGTAACACGGTGTTGGTGGGCCTACCCGTCTCCCAGCCTCTGGGCGAGCTTTCTTTGAGCTACACGGTGAGCAATGAACAACAAACTCATATCTTTGAGGTAGTTGTTAAGAAATATACCGAACAGCACATTACCCTTAAAAATAAGGAAATGGTGAACCCAAAGCCCAAACAACTTGAACGTATTAGTCGAGAATCTGAGCTACAAAGAGCCCTTTATCAGCAGGTCTCACCCCCACAGAATTTGCGCCAAGGGTTCGTTTTACCCCTAAAAGGCATTACTACAAGCCTGTTTGGGCACCGGAGATTTTTTAATGGCGAACCTCGCAATCCCCACAGCGGCTTAGACATTGCCGCAGACACTGGCACACCGATCCATGCGCCCGCCGATGCGAAAGTCGTTTTGGTGGATGACCTTTATTTCAACGGCAAAACGATTTTCTTAGATCATGGCCAAGGACTCCTCACCATGTATTGCCATATGAGTGAGTATAGGGTTGCAGAAGCAGACACAGTCCGACAGGGCGAAACCATTGGATTAGTCGGCGCGACCGGCAGAGTGACCGGCCCGCACCTACATTGGTCGGTTAGCTTGAATGGCGTGAGGGTAGACCCTTTAGAATTTCAGCAAGCCCTGGCTACCGCGTTGGAATCAAAAAAATAGAAGGGCAAGAAACGCTGCCGCCTATTAGCCTAGGCCAATTCGCACGGGTTCTTTTGCAGTAGAAATGGGCGTGTGGATTGAAACAAAGGTTGTGTCAAACCCTTTGAACTAATTTTTAGTTTTCTTACGAAACTTGTCCATGCGCTTGCGACGATCGAGTTGTTGCTGAGTCAGCTGATTAGGCTTCCCTGCAAAAGGATTTTCTGAGTCTCTCAATTCTAACTTTATTGGGTTACCGATTAGGTTCAGCGCTTCGCGGAAGCCGTTCTCCAAAAATTTCTTATAACTGGCGGGCAAAGAACTTAGTTGATTACCGTGTATCACCACTCGTGGCGGATGAGACCCGGCTTTGGTTGCAACCTTAACTTTTATAGGCCTGCCACGCACCGAGGGCGCAGGATGCGATGCAACTAGGTTTCTTAACAGCCGGGTTAACATCGAAGTAGTCACTTCGAACTGCCCCACGTCATGAATTTTTTGGACTTTCTTAAGCAGCACACCAACACCCGTACCATGCAGCGCAGAAATCATTTCCAAGGGCACCCAAGGCACGAAAGTCAATCGACGGTCCAAAGCTTTCTTAACCTTTTCTCGCTGCTCCGCCGGCAACCCATCCCATTTGTTAACTGCAATCACCATCCCTGCACCCGCGTCTAGCGCATACTCAAGGACATGAAGGTCTTGCTCTACCAGCCCCTCCGAGGCATCAATAACTAAGACCACAACATGAGCGCGTTGCATTGCGTCCAGCGCCTTAACCACAGAAAACTTTTCAGTGATTTCCGAGACCTTGCCTTTACGTCGAACGCCGGCTGTATCAATTAGAACATAGTCCACATCATCTTTGGTGAAGGGAATATCGATCGCATCTTTTGTAGTGCCCGGCATATCAAATACCACCTGACGATCTTCGCCGATCAAGCGGTTAACCAAGGTGGATTTACCGACATTGGGCCGACCCACTACAGCGACACGAATACTCGATCCGTGCAGTATATCATCAGGTTCTTCAGGCAGATCAAGCTCAGCTAAACTCTGCTCTAAAACTTCACGAAGCTGCTTGAGGCCGCGGCTATGACTGGCTGAAATCAGTACGTATTCAGGGAAGCCAAAACGATCAAAGTCTAGGGCGACTTGGTCTTCTGGAAGACCATCAATTTTATTTATTACAGGAAGAAACTTGACGTTCGCTTTGCGCAAATATCTGACCACATCTTCATCAGCTGCGGTGACTCCTTCTCGACCATCGAGCAATAAAAGCACCAAATCAGCTTCGTTTACGGCAAGTTCGGTTTGACTGGTTAGCGCCTCGGCAAGAACGTGCTGGCCAAAAAGACCACCTGTATCAATGAGCGTTGCGGACTGCTCCTCTAACTCCATACGGCCGTATCTACGGTCTCGAGTTAAACCGGGCACATCTGCAACCAACGCATCACGACTACGCGTTAACTTATTGAAAAGTGTCGACTTCCCAACGTTCGGACGACCAACTAGGGCCACACTAGGGAGCATATATTATCTCAGTGCTGACTTGAATGCGTGCAAGGTGCCTTTATTATCAGAAGCATAAACAACGCCATCGGCAACCATTAAGTTGGCTCGCACACCTTTGCCACCCACCTTAATTCGCCCCAAAAGACGTCCATCACGTTGTGCGATAGCATGAAGATAACCTTCGTCATCGCCAACAAAAATGTAATTAGAAAATGCCAATGGCGCGGTGAGTTTACGTCTCGCAAAAGCCTCTTGCTGCCATGCAACCTCACCAGTATTTTGGTCTATTGCAATAATCGTATCTTCTTCATCAACAATATAAATCTGGCCATAACCTTCGGCCATATTCAGAAAACTTGAAGTGTCTTTTTCCCAACGCGGACGGCCATCACGTAGCGACATGCCAATAGCCCTACCTTGATATGCCACAGCAAACAGCGCACCACCAGTGATTAGCGGGGTGGAGTCTACGTCTACGATACGTTCAAGTTCAGAGCGACCCTCTGGCAACATTACACGCTGCTCCCATATCGGTTCACCATTTTCTGCTCGCAGCGCGGCCACCTTGCCACTAGCGAACCCTGTATATACGACGTTATTAGCAACCACTGGAGAACTCGTCCCACGTAAAGTTAGCCGTGGCACTTGGCTGATATAGGTCCACAGCTCTTCACCGCTTGCGCTGTCTAGGGCCGTTAGTTTGCCGTCTATAGATTGAGCAAATACTCGTCCATTATCTGCAGTTGGCACGGATCCGATTTCTGTGCCCACATTACTGCGCCAAATCTCACTTCCATCCGCCACGCTTAAGGCTACTACATCTCCTCTAGTGGTACCTAGCAACACTAGCCCTTCGCCAATACCCACTCCGCCACTGACAAAGCTTGGGTCGCTTCTATCTAACAATCCGGAAAGGCTAAAGCCTTTGCCGGCAGCCTTATCGAATTGGGTTTGCCAAATGCGCTTACCGGTAAATCGATCTACCGCTGCCACCGTACCGTAGCCATCTGCCGCGATAATACGATCGGCAACAACGCCTGGATTAAGGCGTAGGTACTTTTTGCCCAGACCCTCTCCCACTTTAACCTTCCACTCACGGTCAATATCTAATTCAGTGGTAAAACTCACCAATTTTGCAGGCTCGGTGGACTCCTCTTCGTCCGTGTCTTCCCCTATGCCAGGGATCCAAGAAAGCCAACTACACCCTGCAACCAGCAAACTAAGCGCGAATACCGTGAGCAAACGCAGCACTCCATCAAAGGAGTTATAGCCGTTTTGTGTTTTACTCATTTTCCGAAATCTCTGCTTCACTGTCTTGGGCCAAGGAAGTTTCTGCGGCCTCAAGGGCCTGATCTAACTCACTGGTAAATTCAACATATTGGCCATTAAAAGGCGCAGTGTTTTCGACTTTAATCCTCAACAATGGACGCTGATCGCCGTCCTGCAATGATTCAGATGCACCTGAATAGGCACCGTGCGCGCGCTCAACATCACCCATAGCAAAGTAAATATCACCCTGGCTTTCTAATGCCCAAGATCTATAACCGTCATTGCTGATGGCAGATAAAGTATCGAGCGCTGCTTTTTTGCGGTCCAAACCAAATTGCACTTTAGCCAGCCTTAGTCGAGCTAAATCACCGAGTACCGTGTTTCCAGACGCTTCAATTGCATCTTCCAGCAATGTTAGCGCTCCTTGCAGATCGCCAGCTTCAATTGCATCGCTGGCTTGCCCCATAGATACCATTGCGTGATAACTGGTGGCTTCGAATTCATCCTTAATCTTATCGGCAAGCGCTTGGCGCTCGCTGTCCGCTGCATCTTTATACTCAGCGTAGGCCTTTGAACCCTGCTCCATGGAAGCTTGGTTAGCGCTGTCATAAAAACGCCAGCCAACGACTACAGCAACAGCAACTGCTACTCCAATAACTAGGGCGGCGCCATTTTCGCCCCACCAAGACTTAAACCTACTAATTTGCTCTTCATCACTGAGAAATTCAGACACCCGCCTCTACTCCGTTTTACTCGCCATAAAAATGGACTTTATAAATACTCGAATCCAACCGTTCAGCTAAAAAAATGCATCAACTAAATGTGTCAGAACCACAACCTTTACCTGCTCTCTATCTCACTTACGCATGTACTCTGGGCAGGCGCATTCTGGCACATCTACATTTCAATGCACTCCTTCATTAATTCCAAGGGGCCTACGAGGAGTTAGCAACTCAAATACTTGAAGTTATGCGCTGCGCTATCTGCTCAACCCGCAATTTGACCTGCCCCACACTTACATCTCGCAGATGCTTCAGACTAAGCTCACCACTGGCGGCTTCTTCTTCGCCATAGAGTATGGCCCAAGTTGCACCACTGGCATCTGCTCGCTTTAGCTGCTTCTTAAAATTGCCACCACCCATGTGCAAGCGCACAGAGGTCTGGGGCATTTCGTCACGTAGCTGACGGGCTAGGATCATGCCTTTACTGCGCAGTTCATCGCCAAGAACACAAATATACAAGTCAGCTGATTGTTTAACTTCTAATTTGACCAATTCACATAGTAAGACCACGCGATCTAGGCCAATAGCAAACCCGACAGCTGGCGTGTTCCGCCCACCCAATTGCTTCACAAGGCCGTCATACCTACCGCCCGCGCAAACGGCTCCTTGAGAACCTAAGTCTTGAGTCACCCACTCAAAAACCGTATGCGTATAATAATCTAGGCCCCGGACCAAATTGGGGTTCACTTTGTAAGTGATGCCCATGGCATCCAAAATTTTCAATAGCTGCTGGAAATGCGCTTTGCTTTCCTCGTCTACAAAGTCCGGTAACTGGGGTGAGAGCTTTAATAACCCTTGGGTAGCAGGGTTCTTACTGTCCAATATTCTCATAGGATTAGACAGTAGGCGCCGCTGACTGTCCTCGTCTAATTGCTCCTTTAGCGGCGTTAAGTAGGCTACCAAAGCTTCCTTATAAGCAATACGAGCTTCATTGGAACCAAGGGAATTTACTTCCAGAGAAATGTGCTGGGAGATACCCAAAGCTTTCCAACAAGCGGCGCCTATTGCGATGAGTTCCGCATCAACATCAGGACCCGCGAAGCCGAAGGCTTCAGCGCCAATTTGGTAAAATTGCCGGTAGCGACCTTTTTGTGGCTTTTCATAGCGAAACATGGGGCCCGCATAGGTTACTCTTTGATTTTGATTGTAGAGCAGCCCACTTTCTTCAAGGGCACGCACGCAGCTGGCTGTGCCCTCTGGACGCAGACTCAAAGAGTCACCATCCCTATCCGCCAGCGTGTACATTTCTTTTTCGACAATGTCGGTAGCCTCTCCCACGCCTCGCGCAAAAAGCTCGGTAAACTCTAATAGCGGGAGACGGACTTCCTCGTAGGCAAAGCTAGCAATTACACCTTGAATCATGTCTTCAACATGACGCCACATACGTGCGTCCTGAGGCAATATGTCGCGCATACCGCGAACCGCTCTAACCATGAGTCAATCTCTTAAGATATTGGACAGTCACTATTGCCCGAGAACTAATTTCGCAACGTTGTTTCGAGTGTACGGCTCTAATGCGATGCTATTGCCATTAAATTTTATCGTCGCACCTTGAGCGAAGCCCAATTTTATAGAAAAAGGCCCTTGGCCGAAATACTCTCGAACTTGCTCTGATCGGCCAAGATCCGCATGCAGCATTTCGCCGTTTATGTCCTTAATCTCAAACCAACAATCTTCCGTAAAAGCTAGAACAAGTCGATCGTTGCCTTCTAAAGTCAACCTTGGAAGCTTGAACCCAAGTTTTGGAGGAATTGTGCCGGATTCAACAAGCGCAGTCTGTAATGAATAATCTAAAGCGTCAGTGGAGTCAGCCATATCATCTGCGTCTTCTATTCCTGCATCGTTTACCGGCGACATTGTCGTCTCGATCTCATTTTTTGCGCGAGTGGGCTCCTCGATTACGACCAAAAAGTCCGCAGACACATTATTAGCGAGGTTATTAGCTGAAGCATCGCTAACGCTAGGAGTTTCTATTTTTACATTCCCTAGAACTTCAGGTTCAGGTTCAGGTTCAGGCTCAGGTTCAGGTTCAGGTTCAGGGCGGATGATAATTACT
>CAJWNY010000079.1 GCA_913043815.1 uncultured Gammaproteobacteria bacterium | reverse complement strand
TTAACTACGGGTACTTTTCTAGGCGGCAAGATCCACATTGGCGATCAGCAGCAAGCTGGTGGTAGGGCGGGCGACCCACCGTCAATTGCCTTAGCAGAAAGGTTGCGTTCACTGCCCTTCAGAGTGGGCCGTCTAAAAACTGGTACACCACCAAGAATTGATGGCCGCAGCGTTGATTTTTCTGAGCTTGAAGGTCAATTAGGCGACGACCCTAGGCCGGTAATGTCATCAATGGGTAAGCGTAGCGATCACCCAAAGCAGATTAGTTGTCACATTACCTATACCAATGCGAACACTCATCAAATAATCAAAGATAATTTGAGTAGGTCTGCAATGTACAGCGGCGCCATAGAAGGTGTCGGCCCTAGGTATTGTCCAAGTATTGAAGACAAAGTTGTTCGCTTCGCTGATAAATCAAGCCATCAAATATTTATCGAACCAGAAGGGCTCAATACGACAGAGCTTTATCCCAACGGCATTTCCACTAGCTTGCCTTTCGATGTGCAATTACAGTTTGTGCGTTCCATGAAGGGCTTCGGTAACGCACATATTTCTCGGCCCGGATATGCAATTGAATACGATTACTTCGACCCCAGAGACTTAAACCATTCCCTTGAGACGAAGGTGATAGAGGGTCTGTTTTTTGCTGGTCAAATTAATGGCACTACTGGTTATGAAGAAGCTGGAGCTCAGGGGTTATTGGCCGGCGTAAACGCCGCTCGTAAATGCCAAAACAAATCGCCGTGGGAACCCCGCCGCGATGAAGCCTACATAGGAGTTTTGGTAGACGATCTAATCAACTTCGGGACAACAGAGCCCTATCGAATGTTTACTAGCCGCGCTGAGTTTAGGTTGCGGTTGCGAGAAGACAATGCTGATCAGCGCTTAACACCCATGGGCGTAGAGTTAGGATTAGTTGGTGCACAAAGGCGCGCGCACTTTGAAAAAAAATTGGTCAAGGTTGAGGCGCTGAAAAAACAAATTAAGAGTATCTGCATTTTGCCTGGAAGTGATTTAGATCGAAAACTATCACTTAATTTGCGCAAAGAAACAACGCTCGAGGAAGCGCTACGCAGACCAGAGGTCAGTAGTAAAGAGATCTCCAGTGCATTAGATATTCCATCAACCGAAAAAAATGGCGATGCCCACCAAGATGCGCAAGCGCTTAAGCAATTAGAAATAGAAACAAAATATGCCGGATATATTAAGCGCCAAGACGACGAAATTCTAAAGATCCGGAGACATGAAGGCATGTTGTTGCCGGCTTCAATGAATTTTTCGCAGATCGATGGCCTGTCTAATGAACTGAAGCAAAAGCTTGAACACCACAAGCCTGATTCGTTAGCGCGAGCGGCGCGCATACCGGGCATGACTCCTGCTGCTCTATCAATTCTGCTGATTAACGCTAAAGCGGCGGCCAAAAACTCTTCAAAGGCATCAATACTCTGAATATTACCCTTGAGAGTTTAGCGGAAGGCCTAGAGGGTTTAGGGTTAACAATCGATTCTAACAGTCTATCTACGCTACATGATTTTGCGAATTTGCTGGTGCGATGGAATAAGGGTATGAACCTAATTTCGCGCCGCGACATGAACCGCCTTTTGCCGCGACACCTTCTGGACAGTTTGAGTGTCCTACCCTACGTAACTGGAACGAGAGTTTTAGATGTAGGAACGGGGCCAGGCCTACCCGGTATGCCACTTGCAATTGTTGACCCTAATAGAACTTATACCCTGTGTGATCGCATGGCTAAGAGAATCCGGTTTTTGCATATGGCTAACCGCGAACTGAAAATGTCTAACGTTAATCTTGAGGAGCGAAACCTCTCGAAAGAACCTTTTCTTGATCAACATTTTGACACAATCCTCGCTCGAGGCGTCGCGCCTGGCCCGGTGCTTTGGCCGATGGTTGAACCTTATTTGGAAAAAGGTGGCAGAGTCATTGTTTTTGAAAGCGCACAAGCTGAGTCTTCGGTAGACACAACAGAGATAGTGCCGGCAGAGCAAGATACTCTTGATGAGGCAGTGTTAGATTATCGTTCTGAAAAAATAAGTTGTCTTATTCCTGGTTTAGAGCAGCCACATTTTTTGTGCATTTTGCAGCGCAAAGAAAAATATTAGAGAGCCAATGAACAAAGTTATAGCGATTGCGAATCAAAAAGGTGGTGTGGGCAAAACTACTACCAGCGTCAATCTCAGTGCATCGTTGGCTGCTCAGGGCTGTAAAGTTTTACTTGTCGACCTCGACCCCCAAGGTAATGCGACCATGGGCAGTGGCGTAGATAAGCAGGAACTAGAATTGAGTATTTACGATTGGCTCATGCAAAGTGAGGATTTTGCTCAAATAAAGCAGGCCTCCACCGCCCTGTACGATGTAATGCCTGCAAACATAGAGTTAACCGCCGCCGAAGTTGCACTGCTGCAAATGGAAAACCGTGAGTATCTGTTGAAGCGGCGAATTGACCTAGATTGTTATATCTATGACTACGTGGTTATTGATTGCCCACCCTCATTGAATATTCTTACTGTGAATGCATTGATTGCTGCCACCGGTGTACTCATTCCAATGCAGTGCGAATATTACGCTCTAGAGGGGTTGTCTGCATTATTAGATACCGTCGAAGGCATTCGTACTCACGCTAATCCAAATTTGCAGATAGATGGCTTGGTGAGAACCATGTACGACCCACGAAACAGCTTGACCCGAGATGTGTCCCGACAGTTATTGCAGTTTTTCGGCGATAGGGTATTTCGCACCGTTGTGCCACGTAATGTACGCTTGGCAGAAGCGCCTAGCCATGGCCTACCGGTTTTAATATATGATAAGTCGTCCAGAGGTTCTTTGGCTTATCAGGCCTTGGCTGGAGAGTTGCGAAAGCGACACGACGTGCACCCGGCTCAATAATAACAACACTACTTAAAAGGTTATTTGGAAGGACAATGAGTAAAAAACGTTTAGGCAAAGGGTTAAGTGCCCTTCTTTCGGATGGAGTGAAAACTGGCGCCATGGCGACGTCAGCAACAAATCAGCCGACCTATACGCCCTCAGGTAGCTTTGAACTTAATGTTGACCAAATAAAGACAAGTCCTTATCAACCCAGAAAATGGTTCGAGCCAAGCGCACTCCAAGATCTAGCCCAATCAATTAAGAGCCAGGGCTTACTACAACCCATTGTTGTGCGGCCAATTGCCCAAGGTGGTTACGAGTTAATCGCCGGCGAACGTCGCTGGCGTGCAGCCCAGCTGGCAGGCTTGACTAAAATCCCCGTAATTAATAAACAAGTCAGCGATCGAGAAGCCTCAGCAATCGCTCTGGTGGAAAATATACAACGCGAGGATTTAAATGCCCTTGAAGAAGCCATTGGCTTAGATCGCTTGCGTAATGAATTTGAGTTGACCCAGCAGGAAGTAGCAGATGTTGTAGGAAAATCCCGCGCCGCTATCGCAAATAGCTTGAGACTTTTGAGTTTGGGAGCTGTAGCTCGCGAGTTACTAGAAGACGGCAAGTTAGACATGGGTCACAGCCGAGCGTTGCTTGGACTAACTGGGACAGTTCAGGACCAGGCTGCACTTAAAGTTGCTGATGGGCAATTGTCCGTTAGAGAGGCGGAGGCCTTGGTCAGAACGTTGCTTAAAGAGTACGAGCATGGCATTGAAACCAAATCAAAAACCGAAAAAGATGCGGACACTCAGCTCCTTGAGCGCAAGTTAATGGATCATTTCGGTGCTCAAGTGAATATTAAGCATGGCAAGAGCGGTCGCGGTGAACTCGTCATAAAATACTCCACTTTAGAAGAATTGGACGGTGTTTTATCGCACTTCGACCTGTCTGACTGATATTTAGGTGAATTGTAATTGAATGGTAGCGCCGCCATCCCTATACTACGCGCCGCGAAACGTCTGATTTTTCCTCGAGATCGCCAATGTTTGGTTATCCAGTTGCAAGTGATAATAGGGACCTTAGCGAGCTTTGGGTTGCTTGGTATTGATGTCAGAGAAAGTTACGCTGCTGTAGTTGGGGCGTTAACCATTATGGTTCCTAGCGCTTATTTAGCTTGGAGTAATAGCAGAACCAGTAACCCTCTGCGCATTTTAGCGCAAGGTGCTGTAAAGACGGTTACCACTTGTTTATTAATGGTGGTGGCATTGGTGGTTATGCAAGTAAAACCACTAGGTTTCTTTTTCAGTCTGGTGGCGGTGCAATTTAGTTACCTGATTGCACTGGCACCTTTTTTTAAATGGGCTGAGGGTGACAACAAGGTTTTACACCGGCGACGCTGAGGCGGGCGTGTTGCGTTAAAAGATGGAAGAAAGGGGCGTCATGAAGATCGTCGCTTGCAGACTAAGACAGAACTTCTGTCCTACGGGCAGACAAAACGATTAAAATGAAAAAGTTGTACTCAGACCGTGCAGCCAAAAGGTCGAAGATAAATGAGCAGTGAAGCTAAGACGACAGCTGATTATATTCAGCACCACTTAACCAACCTAACCTATGGGCAAGCGAACGGTGAGTGGAAATTTGCCGAAAGCGCAGCTGAAGCCGCGCAAATGGGATTTTGGTCCCTCAATGTTGACTCCATGGTCTGGTCCATATTTCTTGGATTAGTATTCTGCGTTTTGTTTCGCTCAGCGGCTGTCAATGCTACCGCCGGTGTTCCGGGTGGTCTGCAGAATTTTGTCGAAATGGTTGTCGAGTTTATTGAAGACACTACTGACAGCATTTTCCAACATAAAAACGATTTAGTGGCGCCGCTTGCCATGACCATCTTTGTTTGGGTCTTTCTAATGAACGCCATGGATTTGATTCCAGTTGATTGGATTCCGGAGCTTGCCGTCATGGTGGGCATTTCCCACATGAAAATCGTGCCTTCAACCGATCCTAATATCACAATGTCTATGGCGCTTTCGGTTTTCGTGCTTATTCTTTACTACAGCATCAAATGCAAGGGCGGAATGGGGTTCTTAAAAGAATTAACTCTGCACCCTTTCCCATCGGTTTTCGCCATTCCCGTTAATTTTTTGCTCGAATTTGTCTCGCTAATTGCAAAGCCGCTATCTCTGGGCTTACGCCTGTTCGGGAATATGTATGCTGGTGAAATGATTTTTATCTTGATCGCCCTCATGTTCGGCGGCGGTATTGTATTCTTTATTTTCGGGGGTGCTTTGCAGTGGGTATGGGCGGTTTTCCACGTTCTCGTGATAACCCTGCAAGCATTCATTTTCTCTGTTTTGACCATTGTGTACCTAGCTCAGGCCCACGATGCGGATGAGCATTGATAGATAAGTCTCTGGAAGAGGGCTGAGTGCGGCCAAGCCGCTAAATTTAAATTGTAAATTGGAGTAAAAATGGAACTTACAGGACTATTATTTATCGCTGGTGGTCTAATGATGGGACTAGGCGCTGTAGGGGCTGCCGTTGGTGTAGGCGTGTTGGGTGGCAAATTCCTAGAAGGTATTGCTCGTCAGCCAGAGCTTTTGCCAATGCTTCGCACGCAGTTATTCATTGTGTTGGGCTTGGTCGACGCCGTTCCCATGATTGCTGTGGGTATTGGCTTGTACGTTATTTTTGCTGTTGCCGCGTAAGGTAAATTGTTTTTCTCGTTTGCGTTCTCAGCGAGTTTCAAGGTCAAGGCGTCAGCAGGGTTGGCGACTTAGATCGGCAAGATCAAGTTAGGCATATAGCGTAACTACTAGTTTTGAAATGGCGATGAACACAAGACGGGTTGGGCAGCAAAAAATAAATAATTTTAAAAGAGAAGAGCGATGAATCTAAACGCAACTCTACTAGGTCAAAGTATAACGTTTGTTGTATTTGTCTTGTTTTGTATGAAGTACATCTGGCCGCTTATCGGGGCCGCCATGCGCGAACGACAAGAAGCCATCGCTGCTGGACTTCAGGCTTCGGAAGAAGCTGATAAAAAGCTGGCCGAAGCAGCATCAAACGCTGAGCACGAAATGGGTGCGGCGAAGCAGGAAGCCTCGGCAATTATCGAACAAGCTCGTAGCCGGGCAAGTCAGATCGTAGAAGAAGCTAAGACCGAAGCGCGAACTGAAGGGCAGCGCTTGATTGATTCTGCGAAATCAGAGATTGATCAAGAGATTAATCGCGCCAAGGAAACTCTGCGCAGTCAGGTCGCTGGTTTAGTGATCTTCGGGGCAGAAAAAGTGCTTCAAGACAGCATCGACGCTGCAAAGCACGGTGAGATGCTCGATAAGTTAGCGGCAGAGCTATAGAAAATGGCAGAACAAGCAACTATTTCCAGACCCTATGCTAACGCAGTCTTTGATCTTGCGAAAAGCGAAGGCACCCTTGCTCAGTGGTCGGGAGTATTAGCAGTTTTAGATACGACCTCTCAGCAGGGTTTTGTTAAGGCACTTTTAAGTAGTCCTGACCTTGCGGCATCTGACAAAGCCGCCAAATTAGCGGAGATCTGCTCGGAAGAAATTACCGATCAAGGTAATGCCTTCCTTCAATCTTTAGCTGAGCACGATCGTTTAGAGCTTATAGGCGATGTCCGTGGTCAGTTCGAAGCATTGCGCGCGGAAGAAGAGCGTAGCATTGAAGTAGAAGTCACTTCTGCTTATGAGTTATCGAAAAGCCAAAGTGAATCTTTGCGCGCCGCATTGCACGCTAAATTCAATAAAGAAATTACAATCGAAGCTAAAGTCGATGCCGGTTTGGTTGGCGGCGCGATTATTCGGGCTGGGGATATTGTGATTGACGGCTCTGTTAAGGGGCGTTTGGCGAAGTTGGTTGAAACGTTGGTGCAAACTTAGCGCGCCGCGAAACGAAATAAGATTTAAAAGGAAGCTAAAAATGCAGCAACTGAATCCATCGGAAATCAGTGAAATCATCAAGAGCAGGATTCAAGGTCTTGATATTAAAGCAGAGGCGAAAAACGAAGGAACGATCGTTGGCGTCTCTGATGGTATTGTTAGAATTCACGGCTTAGCAGATGCTCAGTACGGCGAAATGATCGAATTTGATGGCAGTCTCTACGGCATGGCGTTGAACTTAGAGCGTGATTCCGTTGGCGTTGTTGTATTAGGCGATTACGGCCAATTAACTGAAGGCATGACCGCTCGTTGTACTGGTCGCATATTAGAGGTGCCGGTTGGTCCCGAGCTTTTGGGTCGCGTAGTTGATTCTCTAGGTAATCCAATTGATGGAAAAGGCCCATTAGGCGCTAAAGAAACCTCCCCAATCGAAAAAGTGGCACCGGGTGTAATTGAGCGCCAGTCAGTCGATCAGCCAGTGCAAATTGGCTTTAAGTGCATTGATGCCATGGTTCCTGTCGGTCGCGGCCAGCGCGAACTCATTATTGGCGATCGCCAGATTGGCAAAACCGCCATCGCTATCGACGCAATTATTAATCAAAAGAGCAGTGGTATTAAGTGTGTTTACGTCGCTATTGGCCAAAAGATGTCGACCGTTGCTAACATTGTCCGTACGCTAGAGGAACATGGCGCTATGGAATACACTACCGTTGTTGTGGCCGGGGCTTCCGATCCAGCGGCTATGCAGTTTATCTCTCCGTACTCAGGTTGTGCTATCGGCGAATATTTTCGTGATAACGGTGAAGACGCTCTGATCATTTATGACGACTTAACAAAGCAAGCATGGGCATATCGCCAAATTTCATTGTTGCTTAAGCGCCCACCTGGTCGCGAAGCTTATCCTGGCGACGTCTTTTATTTGCACTCACGCTTACTAGAGCGCGCAGCGCGCGTAAATGCTGCTTACGTTGAAAAGCACACCAATGGCGCTGTTAAAGGTAGGACCGGTTCCTTAACCGCGCTGCCGATTATCGAAACACAAGCTGGTGACGTATCTGCGTTTGTACCGACCAACGTGATTTCGATCACAGACGGGCAGATTTTCTTAGAAACAGAAAACTTTAACTCGGGTCTTCGCCCAGCGATGAGTCCTGGCATCTCAGTATCCCGAGTAGGTGGCTCGGCTCAAGTGCCGTTTATGAAGAAAATTTCTGGCGGCATTAAGATGGCTTTAGCCCAGTATCGTGAATTAGCTGCTTTTTCGCAGTTTGCTTCAGATCTTGATGATGCAACTCGTCGTCAGCTAGAGCATGGTGAGCGCGTGACAGAACTTATGAAGCAAAAGCAATTCGCGCCGATGTCTGTTGCAGAAATGGGTACAGTCCTTTTCGCCGCAAACGAAGGTTATTTAGAAGACGTTCCTGTCAATAAGGTTTTAGACTTCGAAGAGTCATTGTTGAGCTTTATGAACTCTGAATATTCAGAATTTGTTGAGAGCACAAATAGCACGGGTGCGTATAACGACGGAGTCGTTGCAACGCTCCGAGAGATCATCGAAAAGTTCAAGGCAACCCAGGCCTACTGAGCCCACGAGGATAGACAATGGCCGTTGGTAAAGAGATTAAAAATAAGATTGGAAGTGTTAAAAATACGCAGAAGATCACCAGTGCTATGCAGATGGTTGCGGCGAGTAAGATGCGCCGTACTCAAGATAAAATGCGTCAAGGTAAACCGTATAGTGAACGTATACGCTCAGTAATTAGTCACTTAGCGAATTCTAGTGCTGAATACCGTCACCCCTTTATGGAAGAGCGTGAAGTCAAGCGCGTTGGATTTATTATCGTTTCATCAGATCGTGGATTGTGCGGTGGCCTGAACGTTAACTTGTTTCGCTCAGTAGTGAAGCAAATAGCAGAAAATGAAGTCAAAGGCATCGAGTCGGACCTTGGCGTTATAGGCAATAAAGGGGCACCCTTTTTTCGCTCTATAGGTGGGAACATTATTTCTGTAATGAACGATGTGGGTGAAGCGCCAGTCTTAGCCGATTTGATCGGAGGCATTAGGGTAATGCTTGAAGCATATTCCGAAGGCAAGATCGATCGTCTATACCTAGCCAGCAATGAATTCGAAAACACCATGACGCAGAAGCCCGTTGTGCGTCAGATATTACCTTTAGATCCTACGGATGACGATACCTATCAGCATCGTTGGGACTATATTTATGAACCCGACGCTCGTCAACTAATCGAGGGACTAATACTACGCTTTGTAGAGTCCCAGATTTTTCAAGCGGTAGTAGAGAACGGTGCATGTGAGCAAGCTGCAAAAATGATCGCGATGAAAAACGCGACTGAGAATGCGGCAACCCTGATAGATGAGCTACAGCTGATCTATAACAACGCAAGACAGGCAGCAATTACACAAGAAATTGCAGAAATCGTCAGTGGTGCTGCGGCTGTATAAGCCCTACCGAAGACTTTCGAAAAAATAATTGAGATATAAAGAGGCTAGAAATGAGTAGTGGTCAAATCGTACAAATCATCGGTGCTGTTATCGATGTGGAATTTGATCGGGATAATGTCCCGAAAATCTATGATGCACTTTCCGTTACTGGAAATGGCCTAACCCTAGAAGTACAACAGCAATTAGGCGACGGTATTGTTCGCACAATTGCGATGGGTGTTTCGGATGGTATATCTAGAGGCTTAGAAGTAATCAATACCGGCGCCCCTATCAGTGTGCCAGTAGGCGAAGAGACTTTGGGCCGCATCGTTGACGTACTAGGTACACCAATTGATGAAAAAGGACCGATCAACGCCAAAACACACATGCCGATACACCGTAAGGCACCTTCGTATGAAGACCAAATTGGTGGTAACGAAGTTTTGGAGACGGGTATCAAGGTGATAGACCTCATTTGCCCATTCGCTCGAGGCGGTAAGGTTGGATTGTTTGGCGGTGCTGGCGTCGGTAAAACCGTAACCATGCTTGAGCTGATCAGAAACATTGCTATCGAGCACGCTGGTCTGTCTGTATTCGCAGGTGTTGGCGAACGTACGCGAGAAGGCAACGACTTCTATTACGAGATGGAAGAAGCGGGCGTGCTGGATAAAATCTCATTAGTCTTCGGTCAGATGAACGAACCTCCTGGTAATCGTCTGCGCGTTGCATTGACTGGTTTGACTATGGCTGAGCAGTTCCGTGACGAAGGACGTGACGTACTTTTGTTCGTTGATAATATTTATCGATACACTTTGGCAGGCACAGAAGTATCCGCATTGCTTGGTCGAATGCCTTCAGCTGTTGGTTACCAACCAACACTTGCAGAGGAAATGGGTGTCTTACAGGAACGAATCACAACCACAAAGTCAGGATCTATTACTTCGGTACAAGCCGTATATGTACCAGCCGATGACTTGACAGATCCATCGCCAGCGACGACGTTCGCACACTTGGATTCAACGGTTACATTGTCCAGAGCGATTACTGACTTGGGTATTTACCCAGCGGTAGATCCACTTGACTCAACCAGTCGTCAGCTGGATCCACTGGTTGTTGGTGAAGAACATTACCAAGTTGCACAGGACGTTCAGCAGGTACTACAGCGTTACCAAGAACTGCGTGACATTATTGCAATCCTTGGTATGGATGAATTATCTGAAGAAGATAAGCAACTGGTTTACCGCGCGCGTAAAGTGCAAAAGTTTTTCTCCCAGCCGTTTTTTGTTGCTGAGCAGTTCACCGGTAACACCGGTAAATTTGTAAGCCGCGAAGATACAGTGCGAAGTTTCAAGGCAATTCTAGACGGCGAATATGATGATCTTCCAGAAGATGCATTTTATATGGTTGGTGGAATCGAAGATGCAGTGGAAAAAGCAAAGACACTGTAAGTCCTTGTTTTTTTGTTCATCGTTGTAAAAAGAGGGAATTACTATAGTGGCAAATATGCAATGTGAAATTGTTAGCGCGGAGCAATCGCTCTTCTCCGGCAGCATTCAATCACTGTCTGCAAGAGGCACAATTGGCGAGCTTGGTATAACGCCAGGGCACGCCCCTTTGCTTACGGGTATTATCCCAGGCGTAGTGACTTTGCATTTGGAAGACGGTACCGAGCACTTATTTTATGCTTCAGGTGGGTTCCTGGAAGTCCAGCCCGGGTTTGTTACTCTGCTAGCAGACACAGCTATCCGAGCTGAAGATCTAGACGAGGCTCAAGCCGAAGAGGCTAGGACGGCCGCTGAAAAAACGATGGATGATAAGAACTCAGAGGCTGATTTTGCATCTGCGGCTACCATTATGTCGGAATCCCTTGCTCAACTTAGAACCCTTGAAGAACTGCGCAGACGAAAGCGTTAATTCATCTATCTAGAAGTTAGGTGTTTAGTACAGAAACTTGATCCTATACTCTCACGGGCAGTGTAAAAACCATGAGGTGGTAGATGCAAATTAATGTAATCGTCCTGGCCGCTGGCAAGGGCACAAGAATGCGTTCGAACCGCGCGAAAGTACTCCATACTATTGGAGGACTTCCTATGATTTCCCACGTTCTCAATGCTGCTTTAAAGTTGCAGCCTTCGTCAGTAGGTGTTGTTTTAGGTCATCAAGCAGATGCTATTGAGAGCCAGATTGCTGATCGCGATTCGCGGATTGTTCGCGTAGATCAATTAGAGCAGAAAGGTACCGGTCATGCTGTTCAAGTCGCATTAGAAGTTCTTCCTGACAGTGCCGTCACACTGGTTGTTTATGGCGATGTGCCCCTTATCCAGCTGCAAACTCTTGAAGCGGCCATTGCCGCCGCTGAGAAGGGTAATGTTGGTTTGGTTACCGCGACGTTTGCAGACCCTGCTCAACTGGGACGAATCGTTCGCGGCGATGACGACGCAATTCAACGTATCGTAGAGTTCAAAGACGCTAAGGCAGAAGAGCGCCAAATTTGTGAAATTAACTCAGGCATCCTGGCAGCACCTACTCACTTGCTCAAGGGTTGGTTAGATAAGGTTCAACCAAACAATCAACAAGCAGAGTATTACCTTACTGATGTCATCGCTATGGCTGTCGCAGATGGTGTTTTTGTCGATGGCGTTGCTGCCACTACGCCTATAGAAGTGATTGGCGTTAATGACCGCGTACAGTTGGCAGAATTGGAGCGCGCGTTTCAACAGTGGCAGG
>CAJWNY010000078.1 GCA_913043815.1 uncultured Gammaproteobacteria bacterium | reverse complement strand
AGGATTTTTTCACCTTCGTTCCCAAATTCAAGCTGCTGATATCCGGCAACCATATGCCCAAGCTTAAGAACGTGGACGAAGCTGTGCGCAGGCGCCTTAATCTGCTGGCATTTACTCAGACCTTCAAGGGTAAAGACCGTGACCCACACCTTGCTGAGACACTGACGCATGAATATGAGGGCATTCTTCAATGGATTGTCGAAGGGGCCATAGCATATGAGAATGAAGGGCTGAAGCCTCCCTTAATGGTACAAGAGGCAACGAATACCTACTTCGAATCCGAAGACTTCTTTAATGAGTGGTTGGCAGCATGCTGTGAACTTGGCGCTAATGCCAATGAAAACCCAACCAATTTGTTCAATTCGTTTAAGAGCTATACCGAAGAAATAAACGAACCTACAGGATCAGATAGGGAGTTCAGACAGCGGTTAGAAAAAGCAGGATTCACGCGAGGCAATTCTACTTCCAAGGGCGGACGGTTCGTGCAGGGAATTCAGTTAAAAACCTGCCCCTAGGACACAAGTCAACTTTTTGTGTACAGTTAAATCAATAATAATAATAATAAATAAAGGATAACTAAATGCGACTAATAACAACACTACTGGCTACTCTGCTCTCCGCAGCTGCTTTAGCCGGACACCATGGAGAATCGCAAAAAAGTGCGCCCGTGGTTATGGAAATTTTTGAGTGTGACTTGAACAAAGGTGCCTCAATGGAGAATCTTTTGGAGTTTGGCCGGGAAGATTTTGCTAGCCTTTTCAGCGATGCAAACCTCGATATGTCTGGTTTTGTTTGGGAACCCATGTCTATCGCGCCGCCTTATGAGCAGACTGGTTTTCGCTGGGTAAACTACTACCCAAGTTGGGGTTCTTATCAGGCAGCCGACGATCTGTGGGCATCAAAGAAAGCAGCCAATGTGCGCAAGGACAGCGAAAAATTGTCTACCTGTAAGATGCCAATCTTTATGCATGCACATATGGTGGTGCAGACTGAAAAGCCCCTTACTATGGCTGGCAAGAATGGTAACCGCTTGTTGATCGGCCGTTGCAACGTCAATGAAAGTGCAACTCTAAATAATGTAAAAGAGTTCAACTCCGAAGCTTTATCTAAAGCCACGCGTTCAGCTGCAGGTTCAGATAGGGGCCAGTTTCTCGCCATGCCTCCGCGTATTGGTATAGACCCCGATTTTGATTTCCTCAACATTCTCTTTGGCACACCAAGTGAAATGGCAAATCTTCTAGACGGTGCCAGAACCGGCAAAATACCCGCTGCACGTAAAGCCTTTACAGATACACCAGATCCTAGCTCCTGCGACACTTGGGACCTGCACAGATCTCACAGAGTTTTTGTAAGCGAAAGCTAGACTGCTGAAACAGCATTGGGGCGAATTATCTCGAGGTTGGCGGCAACAATCGTCAATAAAGGCCGCATAACTGGCGCGGGCTAAGCAAACTTAGCTAAGCCCCGCGTGCTCTGTACTTGAAAAAACCCGGAGTGGAATATGTTTTCGATTAAAGAGACCGCTAATAAATTCTTTGCCGATTGTGAATCGGGAAAGGGCTGGCAGACTTGTAAAGATTATTGCTCGGCCAACGCTACTTTTTCTTCTCACGCGTCGTCTTTAGAAGGCGTAGAAACAGTTGAGGCCTACGCGGATTGGATGAAAGGCGTATGCCAGATGCTGCCGGATTGTTCATATGAACTAAAGGCCACAACTGTCGACGAAGAGGCCGGTTGCATCAGCTTTTTCGCTGTTTTTTCTGGCACGCACACGGGAGAAGGTGGACCTGTACCGCCGACCGGAAAGCGCGGCGAGGTAGACTATGTTTACGCCTTAGAATTCTCAGGAGGCAAAATCCTGCATTTAACGAAGATATGGAACCCTCACCACTTTAATCAGCAAGTGGGTTGGGAATAACGCGAAATCTGACGTCGGGAGCTCCAGTGTACCTAACTATCAAAAGCCTGATGGCTTGAGGAGGGGGTTTTGCGATCACTGTGGGTTACTTTTAGCACAATACTAGCCCTTGCGTTACCCGCCTTTTCCCACGCCGCCTCCGGCGCAGCTGTTTTTGGCAGTTTCACCAACGAGGCCAGAGCCATATCGTTATCCCGCGATGTAGCTGGCCAATTGAACATCCGCACTCGCGTCGTCGCAGTTAACGTCAACGGTACACCATTTTTTCGCGTGCTAAGTTTTCTACAGCCAGAATGGGGAGTGCGCGAAATTATTCTAACCGCGCAACAGCGCGGCTATGGAAAAACTTGGTATTTTCCAGAGGCGGTACCGCCTTCTAATGTTCCTGATGCCCCTCCCGCAAAAGTTAGCTACAGGACACCAACGGCATTAACCGATCGCCCAGCCGTGGCCACCAAGATGCCGCCAACAACAATTAACTCTGAGAACACGTCACCACCGATCCAACTTACTATTGGCGGTCAGTCAGGCGATGTCCAGCGTCTCGACGCGACTCAAATCGCCATCGACGGGTCCATCGACGAAGACGTTTGGCAACAAATACCGCCCTTTGATCGTTTGACGGTACTCAATCCAGGTACGCTCAAGCCCAGTCGCCACGAGACACAAACCCGAGTCTTCTACGACGACAAAGGACTCTATGTCGCGGCTCTGATGAAGCAGCCAGCAGCGACCTTAGTAGAGAGACTTTCCGCACGTGATGAAGACATCAATCGCGATGGCTTTTCACTGATGCTGGACACATCCGGACAGGGGCTTTATGGCTATATTTTCGGCATAAACCTTGGCGGCACGAAACAGGACGGCAAACTAGCTCCCGAGCGCGTCATGTCCTACGAATGGGATGGCGCTTGGCAGGGCAAAACTCAGTCACTCCCTGACGGCTGGAGCGCCGAACTTTTTATACCCTGGTCAATTCTGACCATGCCCGAAACGGGCTCACAACGGCGTCTGGCGATCTTCGTCGCCAGAAAAGTGGCGTATTTGGATGAATTTTGGGGCTGGCCGCAGTTGCCGCCGTCGGGCGCGCGATTTATCTCAGGATTCCAACCCTACGAGGTTCAACAGTTACCACTGGGACAACAATGGGAAGCCTACCCCTACGCATCGGCAACCACGGACAGAATGCGCGAAGAGAACGATGCCCGAGTGGGGGCTGACCTGTCTTGGCGGCCCAGCAGCAACCTACAACTTACAGCAACGCTGAATCCAGATTTTGGCTCCGTCGAGTCGGACGATGTCGTGGTAAATCTCTCGGCCTACGAAACGTACTTTCCAGAAAAACGGCTGTTTTTTTTGGAGGGCTCCGAAGTCTTCGAGACCACGCCCCGATCAAGGTCCACTTGGAGCAACCCTCGCGGCAGCGGTGGCAGGAGTGCAATTCTGCCCTACACCATGGAGCCTACTACTCTGTTGAACACTCGTCGCATCGGTGGTGCTGCGCGAAACGTCGAAACACCAGACGGTGTGAGCGTTGCAGGCGTTGAACTCAGCAAGCCGACAGAGCTATTTGGTGCCGTTAAAGCGGTCGGTCAATCGGGAAATCTCAGGTACGGCTTTTTGTCCGCCTTTGAAAATGAGTCCAATTTTCTGGGGCAGAATGATGCGACCGGTGCCGCAGAGAGGTTAAAAAACGAAGGCCGCGATTTCGGAGTAGCTCGCCTGCTGTACGAAGCGTCCTCTGGACAGGGTCGAAAGTCGATTGGTTATCTCGGCACCCTGGCGAGTTCTGAGCAACAAGACGCCGTGGTACACGGCATCGACACGCACTGGATGTCCTCCAGTGGCAAATGGTCAATCGACAATCAACTTATGGCCTCTGAAAAAGCAGACGTTCAAGGCTACGGATTATTTATAGACTTGGGCTACACGCCCAAGCAAGGCCTGAGCCACAGTTTAAGCATCGATGCGTTAGACGATACGCTGGATATCTCCGACTTGGGGTATCTGCGAACCAATGACTCTTACGGCGCTTCCTACAGTTTCATGGCCATGAGATCTCAAGGCCTGCCCAGTTGGCTGCGCAACCAAACCCTCGGGGTGTTCCTCCGAGCCAATCAAAACAGTGACGGCTATTTAAACCGAGGCTATGCCGGCGTTTTCGCCAGCCTTTTGTTTGCGGATAATTCCGAATTCCGTATGGAGATGAATTACTTACCAGGGTACTACGACGATAAAAACAGCCGCGGCAACGGCCTGTTTCAGTATGAGGGAGGACATATGGTGCTATTCTCTTATGGCACCAGCACGGCGAAAAAGTTTTCCACGTCTATTCAGTTTGGCAGCCGGGGTGGCATGGATACCGACAACAGCTACATCGCCGATTTTGGGTTCACGTACAGACCGATTGACCGTTTTTCGATGAATTTCGACCTCGGCTTTGTGCAGTCGGAAAACTGGTATCTGCATCAGGGCGACACCTTATTCACTTCGTTCGACGCACTGCAGATTAGGCCGGGCCTGTCCATGGATTACTTCATAAGCGCCAACCAGCAACTTCGCTTTAGCTTGCAGTGGACCGGTATTGTCGCAGAGGAAAATGAGTTTTGGCGCGTCCCTACCACACCCGGCCGGTTGACCCGCAGAACTAAAGAGAATCCGGGCAATACTGACGACTTTTCCGTGTCGCAGATGACCTCACAGCTTCGATACCGATGGGAGATAGCTCCATTGTCCGATTTATTCATTGTATATACCCGCGG
This sequence comes from uncultured Gammaproteobacteria bacterium, assembly GCA_913043815.1. Taxonomy (GTDB): domain Bacteria; phylum Pseudomonadota; class Gammaproteobacteria; order Pseudomonadales; family Azotimanducaceae; genus UBA4421. The sequence goes on along the minus strand of CAJWNY010000078.1, from coordinate 7,432 downwards.
CAGCAATCTGCCCAACCGACACAACGATGACTTTGGCACCCTCTTCAAAGAGGCCTTTAACCAACCGGTGATAGAAACTTTTACGATAAAACTTCGTTACCGGTTGAGTTCCTAAGCGCATCAATAACGCCTATTGAGTGGTCAGTAATTTAGTTAGCTTTGGCGTAATTTTCAGGCAGAACCAAACTATGGGTTTTGAGTATGAACCTAAATACATCTGTGAAATCGGCGCCAACCAGTAAAATAGGTTACAGCCAGTTTAGACAACGTTCTTATGGCATTACTTAATTGAAACGTTAATCTAATTGCTCGCGTCCACCATAGACCTATCGATCAACTTAGCCATTTCTTTCTCAACTAACTTTTAAGTCTCTATTACTAGCAGGAACGCTTCCGACTTTGCCCTTTACGCTTCATGGCCTCAGGCATCAGCTGTCGGTTGGGCCTTTATGTTTAGTTAGGTTTTTAATCTAGCGCAACCCCCAGTTTTTCAGTTTTCGCAGTTTGTGGGTTTGAGAAAGTCTGCAACAGTTGCAACACCTGCGTCCGCCGGAGAAGCGCTACGAGAATCGCGGTCGTGTCAGTTAGGACTATCCGGGGCTACTAGACACGCCATTAGGGAGACAAGCGACCGCCTTCAAACGAGGGTCGTCTTGCTCTAAGATCCACGCCTATTTATTAAATTCACGGCACTTTATGGTCTTCACGTAAGGTGCGCGACGCGACCCTCTAGGAAAAGCTAACTATGAGCAAAAATGACAATGTACTTTCTAACGAGGCACTTGGGTTCGACCCTGATGTTTTAGCCCAGCGTTATACCACAGAGCGCGACAAACGCATCCGCGCGGATGCCGAAGAGCAATTTCTGCAGCTTTCCCACGACTCGCCCTTTGCGAACAAATATCTGGAGGAAGATCCCTACTGCGAACCGATTGAGCGCGCACCTCTGAAGGACGAGCGCGAGGTCATTGTAATCGGAGGTGGATGGGTCGGCATGCTCACCGCGACACGATTGATTCAGGCGGGAATTCGAGACGTACGTATCATAGAAAGCGGTGGTGATTTTGGCGGCACCTGGTATTGGAACCGGTATCCCGGCGCACAATGCGATATCGAGTCTTATAGCTATCTACCGCTGCTTGAAGAAACAGGCTACGTGCCCAAACTAAGATTTTCCTATGCGTCAGAGATTTACGAGCACGCACAGAGAATTGGCAAGCATTTCGATTTATATAAAGACGCGGTATTTCAAACTTGGGTGACCGAACTACGCTGGCTTGAAGACGAATCTGTGTGGCAAGTAAAAACCAACCGCGGCGACGAGATGCGTGCCCGACATATTTGCTTGGGCACTGGCCCAGCCAATAGGCCGCGATTGCCGGGTATTCCGGGTGTCGAGCAGTTTAAAGGACATTCATTTCACACCTGCCGTTGGGACTACAACTACACAGGCGGCAGTCCTGAGGGCGATCTTACTGGCCTCGCAGACAAAACCGTTGCCATTATAGGCACCGGAGCCACAGCGGTGCAGTGTGTTCCAGCATTGGGTGCGGGCGCAAAGCAGCTGTATGTCTTTCAACGCACGCCATCGTCGGTAGACGTACGAAATAATGCAGAAACTGATCCAGAGTGGGCTAAGAATCTCAAACCTGGTTGGCAAAAACAGCGGCAGAAGAAGTTCGGTGAGGCGTTTTTGGGCGGCCCTATCGATCCAGCTTTTGCCGATGACGGCTGGACGCGGCTGACCCGAAATGTGACGGAATTAGCCCGCCAAACAGAGGGTAAAATACCCGGTCTTGTTCAGATTGCCGACTTCAAGACTATGGAAGCAATAAGATCGTTGGTTGACGATGCTGTTGAAGATGCTGCAGTTGCCGACAAACTCAAGGCCTATTACAACCAGTTCTGCAAACGCCCCACGTTCAATGACTTTTACCTAGAAACCTTCAATCGGCCCAACGTCGAGTTAGTTGATGTCAGTGCCACTCAGGGCGTTGAGGCGATTACCGAAAACGGCATAGTCGCCAACGGTAAGGAATACGCCGTTGACTGTATTGTTTATGCTAGCGGTTTTGAAATTACCTCAAGTTATGAGCGGCGTCTGGGTATTCCGATCTTCGGCGTTGAGGACAAATCCATCTATGAACACTGGCAGGAAGGCATGCGCACCATGCATGGGCTAATGGTCAGCGGATTTCCAAACCTATTTCTCTGTGGCGGCGGTTTTGTGTTTCAGCTCGGCGCGAATTACGCTCACGGCATCGATGTTCAAGCTAGTCACGTAGCTTATACAATCAGCGAGCTCGCCAATCGCGGCATCAAGTCTGCGAACGTGTCGTTTGCAGCGGAGGAAAGCTGGATTGCCGATCAGCTCGAAACCAAAGGTTCCGGATTCGTGCTTGGGGGATCACCAGACACCTGCACGCCCGGTTATTACAATCAAGAAGGGACCACCGAGCGCTACCGTAATGTGCGGCGCGAGACGTATAGCAAAGGGGTCGGCGCTTATATGAAGTTGCTACGCCAATGGCGCGCCGATGGTGAATTGAAAGGCCTCGAGCTGCGTTAACCAAGTAGAGGCCTAGAGTATTATAAATTGTGTCGTCAGGCTTTAGCCGCAGCCTGGCTCAAATGGCAGCTCAGGGAGCCCTCCGTTATTGAGGAGCTCTAGATCTTGCGACAGCCATACCGCTTTGACAACCGCCGTCTCCCGCCTCCGAATCGCGCTTACTTTTTCCCGGAAAGCATTTAAATGGCGTTTTTACTGCCCGTCGAGGCTGCTAATTCGTACTTATAACGCGATAATCCGTACCTGAAGCTGCAGTAACGAATATTCTCTCGCCCATCCCCGAATGATTCTGACAGTACTAGTACAAGGTTTCTGGAGCGCCGCTGGCGGGCACGGTGATATGCAGATATGCTCCAGAGCCTCGAGCGTTGGCAGCGTACTCTAAACTCTCGGTGTAGTAACTCCCTCCCCCATGCTAGCCATTTTCTGATGCAGATAGGCGCACAGGGTGCGTGGCATTAGATCCATCTCTTTGAAGAAATCAGTGGGGTGCCTGCTTACCCTTCACCCTAGCATGATGCTCAGAAAATCAAGTTGGCCTCTCGCTAGAACAGTAATTTGTCGTAAATAACCAATCGGCAGTCCTGTTCCAACGCCTTTATATTCGGTTTGGCGACAAGGCAGGGGCAGACACCTGTTAATTTTTATATCTATATGCCGTAAGTATTCATTAGTATTTTCTGAACAAATCGATCAGGTAGATAATTTAAAAGACCGATCAAAAACTTCTGGGTGAACATGCCTTCTCTATAGACTAATTTTGGATTACTGGACTCAGCAATCTCGAGCACTTTCGCTGCAAGATGCTTACTATCTGCACCATTTTGTTCGTCATGTTCCATTATGCTAATAGCCCTCTTACATCGAACATCATATATGGATCCATGGCCACTTTTTTCGACCATGATACGTGCTGCGGTGAAGCCCGTCTTATAATCACCCGGCTCAATGCGTGTCACCTTAATGGAATAGGGTTGCAGTTCCATACTTAAACCATCTGATAAGCTCGCGAGGGCTGATTTGCTTGCGGAATAAAAAGCTTGAAATGGTATTGAAACAAGACCGCCTAACGAGCCAATATTGATTATGTGTCCTTGCCCCTGATTTCTCATAAAGGGAATAACGGCACGACAAAGGCGGTGAGTGCCGAAAAAATTGGTGTCGAAAAGTGCTTTTGCTTCTTCAATGGACGTATCTTCAATTGAGCCCGAGATGCCGAAGCCGGCGTTATTCACCAATATGTCGATACTGCCTGATTCACCCAATATGTAGTTGAATGCTTCCGTTATAGAATCATTGTCAGTGATGTCCATAGGGATCATTTTTACGCCATCATTTTCCGTGTAGCAGGCGTTTCGAGATGTGCCGTAAACTTTGTAGCCATTGGCAGCAAACTTCTCGACAAAGGCTTGACCAAATCCTGAGGAGGCGCCTGTTACAAGAATCACTTTTTGTTGATGATCTTCTTCCATTTTCTATTCTTTTTAAGCTCTCTGAGCTCCCCATATTGCAGTCTTATTTGACCAAGTGCATGCTTTCTTCGGCGGATGCCACCCCAGATCTGGCATAAAGCTCAAAAGCAACCGTATCGCCATCAACCGATGGTGTGATGTGCGAAACAGAAGAATTGTTTTCACAAGAGCAAGTCGACTGTGAAAATGATCCGCCTTCGGCTAATCTTCGCACTCTAATTTTTCGGAAATCAGATCATGACGAATGGCGTTGGTGGATCGACCGCGGCAACTGAACTTGCGAAACTTACCTCACAACGTTACCAGGCAGTTGCTATCGGTCTCGATGAATATCAGCAACGTATCAACAAGCTGCGTACGGTGATGCTGGCAACCGGCATCGACGCGCTCTATCTCGATGCCACCACCAGTTTGCGCTATTTCACCGGTCTGCAATGCTATGCGAGCGAACGGCTGCACGGCGCTATTATTTCGGCTAGCGGCGAATTGCTGTATGTGGTTCCTGCATTTGAGCAACAAAAAATACTTGCCGGCATAGTCGTCGAAGGCCGTTTCGTCCTCTGGGAGGAACACGAGGATCCAACGGCTGCCGTTGCCAGTGCAGCAATGAAATTTACACCACAAGCATGCTGTCAGCTTGCGATCGATTCACAGACGCCTTTTTACACCGCGAGCCGTTTGCAGGCTTTCGATGTCAATCTGGTGATTAGTAACGCTGAAGAGTTGATCGCCAGCTGCCGACGCATCAAGTCCAACGCCGAACTCGCTTTGTTGAGACAGGCCAAGGCTATTACCCTCCGAGTTCAACAGGCCGTCGCAAAAATTTTGCGGCCGGGCATCGATACCCGCGAAGTGCAGTCCTTTCTTGACAAGGCTCATATTGCCTGCGGCATGGATGGGCGCTCAACCTTCAAGATCGTGCTGTTCGGCGAAGCCACCGCTTATCCGCATGGAGTACCCTATCCACAGCAGTTAGTCGAGAATGACATGGTCTTGATCGATACCGGCGGAACATTATATGGCTACAACTCTGACATCACCCGCAGCTATGTCCTCGGTGAGGCAAACGCTCGTCAGCGCGAAATCTGGAATCTCGAGCAGGAAGCCCAACTCGCGGCGTTCAACGCGGCTCAGGTGGGCGCACCCTGTTCGGCACCTGACCTTGCCGCACGAGCCGTAATCGAAGCCGCTGGCTTCGGCCCGGGCTACCAGGTACCTGGGTTACCGCACCGCACCGGCCACGGCGTCGGTCTCGATATCCATGAACACCCCTACATGGTCAAGGGCAATGACCTGCCACTTGAACCCGGAATGTGCTTTTCAATAGAACCGATGATCTGCAGCTACGGCGAATTCGGCGTGCGCCTAGAGGATCACGCTTACATCACCGCAGCGGGTCCAAAATGGTTTACCAAACCAAGCCAGTCGATGGATGACCCCTTGTAGCAAAACCAGCCGATTCCCGTCCACAACGCGAGCGTTGATCCATTTTCGCGGTTAATCAATGATCGCTTGATAGGTTAAAAGCTGCATTAACTCGGCCACGGGATAGGTGCCATCGGGCAATAATTGCGTATGCACAAGCATCACCAATTGCTCTTTATGATCTACCCAAAAATGTGTCGTAGCAGCGCCGCCCCAACTGTAGGTACCCTTTGATACTGGCAACCCATAAGTCGCAGGATTGGTGACAACAGATCCGGCTACACCAAAACCTAAGCCCCATGCGCGTCCTTGTGAGGAACCACCATACAACTCAACAACTTTCTTCAAACTTGATACCGGATCGTCAGGAAATATTGGAGGCAGATGATTTTGCATCATGAATTCGACAGTCTTGCTACCCAAATAACGTCGACCTTCATATTCCCCCTTATTTCCCAGCATCTGTGCAAACTTTAAATAATCCCCAACTGTTCCCACCAATCCGGAACCGCCAAAGGCCATAGCAGGAGGACTGCGGTAATAGCTGTTGGCGGCGTCATCTATGGCCACCAATCCACCATTTGGGTTAGGTACGTAATTAGTCGCAAAGCGCGACAGTTTTTCGGCAGGCACATGAAAATCTGTATCCGACATACCCAAAGGGTCAAACAGCCTTGACTTCAAAAAATCCCTATAAGTCTGCCCTGAGATGACTTCGACCAATCGGCCCAACACGTCTATGCCGACACTATAATTCCATTCGGTACCCGGTTGAGTAACAAGCGGCAGTTGAGCTACCGTTTCACTCCATTCTTTCAATGTGCCATGCCTCTCTGGGTCGTCTTCATCGCTCAGAACGGAACTCTTACCCGTCTGTGGATCAGTCTGAATAATTGGTGCTGATGAAGCGTCAATAAATGCGTCGCGATATATTTTCCCCACAGGCGTTGGGAATAAACTGTAGGTCATCCCAGAAGTGTGACTAAGAAGGTGATGAATCGTTATCGGGCGTGCGGGTTCTGTTTGCACTTTTCCGTCTTTGGTACCCACATAAACGACCATGTCTTTAAACTCAGGCAAATATTTAGATATAGGATCAGAAAGCAAAAAATGACCTTCCTCAAACAACATCATTACCGCAGCCCCTGTGACCGGCTTGGTTTGGGAGTAAAGGCGGAAGATGGTGTCTTTTTCCATGGGCAACGACTCGGCCACATCACGCATGCCATTTGTCTCGAAATGAACAACTTTGCCCCGCCGTGCAACCAGTGTCACAGTGCCAGGAATTTTATCCGCGTCGATCAAACGACGCATACCAACGCCAATACGTTCAAGCCGCTCACTCGACATGCCAACGGATTCTGCCTGCACCACGTTGATTTCTGCAGCATTGCTAGATGCACCCAATGCAAACAGTGTCGAGCCAAAAATGGCAGCCATAGATGCCTTAGACCAAAACGCAGGCGTTCGCAGGTTTTGTATACTCATTTTTGTTTTTCCATAAGCTAAATAGATTCTAAAATTCTCTTATTTTTCTAGTTTTATATCTGCGCAATCCAACCGCACTATAAACAAATGGAGTGGAGAGACCTAACTCTGTTGGTCGGCTCAAACTGTTATGGTCTTTGGGGAGACCAAACTGATTCAGGGAAATGGGACTGCTCAATTGTTTCTGAGATGGCAGTTGAATGGCATTCGTGCGGAGGATTCTACTATCCAAACGCTTTTAAATATCACGATGAGCATCGTCCAGAGGCTGAGAAGATCTGGAAGCGATATCTGAGACTGATTGAGCGGATGGGCCCCCTAAGCTGATTAATTTTAAAGCTTCAAAACCTCTCAAAATGTATAAGCTTGCATATATATGGACAGTTAGGGGGTATGGTCTACTGCCACCCCGCGACTCTCTTAAATATTCCGCCCACCATCTCTAGAACTCGTTGGCGAGACATAAACTTTTTGAGCA
>CAJWNY010000077.1 GCA_913043815.1 uncultured Gammaproteobacteria bacterium | reverse complement strand
CAGGTGCTTTCTTGGCGGGTGCCTTTTTAGCGACAGGTGCTTTCTTGGCGGGTGCTTTTTTCTTGGTAGCCATATACTGGTCCTTTAATGTCTTTTGTTTAAGCGCATTCCAGGCATTTTTGTATCGAAAGGACTCTAAGTTTCAATCTCAGGTCCTTTACCCACTAAAACGAAGGTTATCGCAACGTCTGTTTTACAACTTTATCAATTACTCGATCTTCAATCAGCCCTACAAGCTTTGTGTTACCAGCGACTCTTAAGTTGTGATTGTTGACCCAACAACTCAACAGTTTCTAACTTCACTGAACATTCAATTCACATAACGATGTCGTCGCACATAATCTGTTGAAGCAATTCTTTCACCAGATTTAAACGTTAAAGTTAGTGTTCGACTTGGAGTCTTTGGTTACATTAGGTTTGCGTTTGATCAGACTCAAGGTCTGAAGGCGGTGTTATAGCTGATCAAATACGGTGTCGCAACAAAAAGTAAGCAAAATCACTGTATTTTTACTGCTTTTTTTAAGATCATGCGCCGCTCGTTGAATGTTTTACCTAGAAGAACAATTTATGCCGATTTATGAATATCGATGTGCAGACTGTGACCACCAATTAGAAGTGGTTCAAAAGCTTAGTGAAGACCCTATAGTGAGTTGTCCCGAGTGCAAAAATGACAGCCTTAAAAGAATAATTTCAGCTGCTGGTTTTCGCCTAAAAGGAGATGGCTGGTACGAAACAGACTTTAAGTCTGGCAAGAAGAAAAATGTTGCTGGGTCAGAATCCGGCGCCTCCAACGTTAGTTCGTCGGGAGACTCTTAGATTCAACTTTTAAGGGCTTGGTAAAAGCTTTTGAAAGACATTTCCAAAAGGGCGAAAGACATCAACTGAAATTTATAGTTTCAGTTTTAATTAGTACAAACAAAAAGGGATGGCCATGCGCAGTCACTACTGTGGCGATATTCGCTCAAGCGATGTGGATGAAGAAGTTGAAATTTATGGTTGGGTGCATCGTCGTCGCGACCATGGCGGTGTTATCTTTTTAGATTTCCGAGATCGCACGGGCATATTGCAGGTGGTTTTTGATCCAGACACGCAAGAGAGCTTTGCTGTAGCGGACTCTGTGCGTAATGAGTTTGTGCTTAGGGCAAAGGGTAGAGTAAGGCCGCGCCCTGAAGGCACAGCTAATAAAGAGATGCCTACCGGCGAAATAGAGGTGCTTGGTTTGGAGCTAACTGTATTAAACGCCGCCAAGACTCCGCCATTTCAGTTGGATGAATATTCTGAAGCCGGTGAAGACGTTCGCCTGCGTTATCGTTACTTAGACCTGCGCCGTCCAGAAATGCAGCAACGAATGCAAACTCGCGCAAAAATCACCAGCCAGGTAAGAAGTTACTTGGAAGAAAACGGCTTTTGGGAGATTGAAACGCCAACGCTTTCAAGAGCAACACCCGAAGGCGCGCGCGATTACTTGGTGCCTAGTAGAACTCATCCGGGCGAATTTTTTGCGCTTCCTCAATCTCCTCAGGTTTATAAGCAACTGCTGATGATGTCGGGTATGGATAAATATTATCAAGTTGCTCGCTGCTATCGGGATGAAGATCTGCGCGCAGATAGACAGCCTGAATTTACACAGATAGACATAGAAGCCTCTTTTACTTCTCAAGATCAGATCATGACTATAACTGAAGGTATGCTTAGGCAGGTATTTTCAAAGGTCTTAAACGTTGAACTTGGAGAGTTTCCAGTACTAAGTTGGGCCGAGGCTATGCGTGATTTTGGCAATGACCGCCCAGATCTGCGTAACTCAATGCGGCTAGTAGATATTGCTGACCTGATGAACAGCGTTGACTTCAAGGTTTTTCAGGGCCCTGCCAATGACCCTGCGGGTCGCGTAGTTGCGTTGCGAGCGCCCGGTGGAGCAACACTGTCGCGTAAGTTGATTGATCATTATACAACTTTTGTCGGACGCTATGGCGCTAAAGGCTTGGCCTATGTGAAGGTCAATGATTTAGGCGCTGGTGCAGATGGCCTACAATCGCCGATCTTGAAATTTATGCCCTCAGATGTGATTCAATCTGTGCTCGAGCGTGTTGGCGCTCAAACTGGCGACCTAGTTTTTTTTGGTGCTGATCAAGCTAAAGTGGTGAATGACGCCATGGGTGCACTGCGTAATCAGTTAGGTACAGACTTGGAATTATTAGAAGGTGAGTTTAAGCCCTGCTGGGTTGTTGATTGGCCTATGTTTGCTGAAGGCCGCGATTGCACCTTTAGTGCAGAGCACCATCCGTTTACACGACCAACTTGCACGGCTCAAGAGTTACTCGACAATCCTGGCGCAGCACAGGCCGCAGCCTATGACGTGGTTTTGAACGGCTATGAACTGGGAGGCGGTTCGCTGCGAATTCATGATCAAAAAATGCAAAAAGCCGTTTTCGATGTTTTGAAAATGGACGAAGAAGGCCAAGAGAAATTTGGCTTCTTGTTGGAAGCTTTAGAATACGGTTGCCCACCTCACGGTGGCATCGCGCTTGGACTAGATCGTTTAGTGATGCTGATGACGGATAGCCAATCGATTCGTGAGGTTATTGCATTCCCGAAAACTCAAACGGCTTCGTGTGCCATGATGGACGCGCCGGGAAGTGTGGAAGAGCAACAATTGCGAGATTTGCACATTCGCCTGCGCTCGCCTGTCAAGGCCAATGCCGAAAGTAATTAGGGTGAGTGTTTAAAAACGTATTAAGAAGGCGTGGTCAGGCTCTCTAGAAACTCAGTTCAAAATCGGCTGTCAGAGCAAGGGCCGCGGAGTCAAAGCCTGAGAATGTATGTGGGAACTTTGTGTCGAGGAGAGTAGCTAATGGCAGGTCATAGTAAATGGGCCAATATCAAGCATCGCAAAGCGGCGCAAGATAAAAAACGCGGCAAGCTATATACCAAGTTGATCCGTGAAATAACTGTGGCTGCTCGGTTAGGCGGCGGTGTTGTTGATGACAACCCGAGGTTACGTGCTGCTGTAGACAAATCTCTAGGCGCCAATATGCCTAAAGATACTATTGAGCGGGCTATTCAGCGGGGTGCCGGTGGCGTTGATGGTAACGACGTAGAAGAGTTGGTGTATGAGGGTTACGCCAACGGTGGTGTTGCTGTCCTCGTTGAGGTTATGACTGACAACCGCAATAGAACTGTAGCTGAGGTTCGGCATGCCTTTAGCAAGTATGGCGGTAACCTGGGCACCGATGGATCTGTTGCCTACCTATTTACCCGCCAAGGCATAATCAATTTTGCGCCCGGTGTTGATGAAGAGCAGTTGATAGACGCAGCGCTTGAGGTTGGTGCCGACGACGTTGAGACGGACGATGATGGCGGTATCAGCGTTACCACGGCTTGGGAAAACCTCAACACTGTTGTTTCTGGTCTGACTGAAGCCGGATTCGAGCCTGATCACTCTGAAGTCACTATGGTGCCGTCTACGACAAGTGAATGTAATCTAGAGATGGCGGAAAAAGTTCTGACATTAATCGACGTCCTGGAGGACCTTGATGATGTTCAGGAAGTTTATACCAATGGCGAATTTCCCGAGGAAGCTTACGCCTAGGAATCTTTGCAAACGCCTACCTGGTTTTTCAGTTAGGGCTTTTTAGTTAGAGTGGGTCTATTGGGCAGCGTTCTATGGTTGAAGGTCAGCATTGTATTCTTGGCATAGACCCAGGGTCGCGCCTCACAGGTTACGGGCTGATTGCAATTAACGGACGTAAAGCCTCCTATGTTGCTAGCGGATGTATCAATACCGAGGACGGCGATTTGCCTAGCCGACTTGGGATGATCTATAAGGGCGTTTCCCAGATTATTGAGCAATACTCGCCGTCGGAAATGGCTATTGAAGAAGTCTTTATGGCAAAAAATGCGGCCTCTGCCCTAAAGCTCGGACAGGCTCGGGGTGTGGCTATAGCTGCCGGTGTTATGGCTAATTTACCAGTTTCTGAATACGCAGCCCGGCGGGTCAAACAAGCTATTGTTGGTACCGGCCGCGCCAGCAAGGAGCAGGTCGCCCATATGGTAAAAATACTTTTGGCCCTGCCTGGCACGCCCCAAGCTGATGCGGCTGATGCCCTTGCGATTGCGCTTTGTCACGTCAATACTGCCACTCTTAGTGGCCAATAAGGTTTAACTCATTGATCAGCAGACTCAGAGGCGCTCTTGTAGAAATAGAGGGCAACGTACTTTTACTCGACGTAGGTGGCTTAGGCTATGAGGTCGAGGTTAGCGCAAATGTTCTTAGTGCTTCGCCACTTGTCGGCACAGAACTTACTTTGTATACCCATTTTGTTGTCCGTGAAGACGCTCAGTTACTTTTTGGCTTTTGCGATAAAAATGAGCGCGATCTGTATCGCACTTATATACGCATAAATGGTGTTGGGCCAAAAATGGGCCTCGCTTTGATTTCCTCGGTTGACCCTTCAACTTTAAGTCAAGCAGTGCAAAATAACGAAGTTGGCGTTTTGACTAAAGTGCCAGGTGTGGGTAAAAAAACTGCTGAACGGCTTATGGTGGAGTTGAAGTCGAGAATAGATATGCTTGTACCGCAATTGCCGACGGCTACAAGTTTGCCAATGGCCAGTTTTGGTACCCGCGCTGTTTATCAAGAAGCAGAGGATGCGCTTTTGGCTTTGGGTTACAAAGGTCATCAGGCACAACAGGCGGTTATGCACGCACGCCGAGATTTTGAGCAGGAAGTCAGCCAATCTAGTGGTGATAATAAAGATCCAACCACGGAACAAATTGTTACTTGGGTATTACGTCAATTTGCCCGCAGCGGAGCATAACGTATGGCTATTGAACCTGATCGCTTCGTATCGCCAGTTGAAGACAGGGGTGATGTGAATTTTGATCGCGCGCTGCGGCCAACCCAACTGAGCGAATATATTGGTCAGTCCGCAGTGAAAGAGCAGATGAGTATCTTTATCGAAGCAGCGCGCAAGCGCGGAGAGTCTTTGGATCACACGCTGATATTTGGTCCGCCCGGTTTAGGCAAGACTACCCTTGCCAATATCTTGGCGAGAGAAATGGGCGCCGGGTTTAAATCAACCTCTGGGCCTATTCTGGAAAAACCGGGTGATCTTGCAGCAATGCTCAGTAATCTAGATGCTGGGGACGTGCTTTTTATAGACGAGATTCATCGGCTGAGCCCATTAGTCGAGGAAATTCTTTATCCTGCCATGGAAGATTTCCAGCTAGATATTATGATTGGAGAGGGGCCTGCGGCGCGCTCACTGAAACTCGAATTACAACCTTTTACTTTAGTTGGAGCGACAACCCGGGCGGGTTTGCTAACTAGTCCGTTACGAGATCGATTCGGCATTGTCCAGCGGTTAGAGTTCTACAGTATTAGCGAGCTAACTCAAATTGTTAATCGTTCGGCCTCTAAATTAAACTTGCCGATAGAAGGAGCAGGGGCAACAGAAATTTCTCGGCGGTCTCGAGGCACACCGCGCATAAGTAACAGATTACTGCGCAGGGTTAGAGATGTAGCTGAGGTACGCGGCGACGGATCAGTGACTAAAGCTATTGCCGATCAAGCTTTGAATTTATTGAACGTAGATAAAGAGGGCTTTGATGCCATGGACCGGCGCTTGTTGATGACTATTATCGACAAATTCGCCGGTGGACCTGTGGGTCTTGACTCAGTGGCCGCAGCCATTAGCGAAGAGAGAGGTACTATTGAAGATGTGCTTGAGCCTTATCTCATTCAACAAGGGTATTTAATGAGAACGCCGCGCGGACGGATAGCAACTGCAAAGAGCTATCAACATTTTGGCTTGCGCCCTCCAGAGCCAGGTAATCCCTCTGAAGTTCACCAAGATATATGATAGACAGAACAGAGTTAGATTAAGGAGCGGTTTTTTGACTGAGCAAATTTCCATATTTGAACTCATCTCAAACGCAAGTTTGTTGGTGCAAATTGTCATGCTGTTGTTGGCCATTGCATCGGTTGTGAGTTGGATGATGATTTTTCAGCGGTGGTTGTTTTTGCGTCGAGCGCTGAATGAGGTGGATTCCTTAGAGGATCATTTTTGGTCGGGCATTGATTTGCGCGAATTCTATGGTGAACTTTCTGTTGAAGAAAATCTCAATGGTATTGAGACCATATTTGTCTCCGGTTTTCGTGAATACACCCGCCTATCTGAGCAGGAGGGCATGGATGCGGATGCCATTATGCAGGGAGTCCAGAGATCCATGCGAGTTGCCCTGAACCGCGAAGAGGCGCGGCTTGAAACCCATTTACCTTTCTTAGCTACAGTGGGCTCAACTAGTCCCTATGTAGGTCTGTTCGGCACTGTGTGGGGCATCATGAATTCCTTTCGCTCATTAGCAAATATGAGCCAGGCAACTTTAGCCTCGGTAGCGCCAGGTATCTCTGAGGCCCTAGTGGCAACCGCTATGGGCCTGTTTGCCGCCATTCCAGCGGTTATTGCGTATAACCGTTATGCCGCCAAGGTAGACTCTATTATGAAACGTTATGAAGCATTTGCCGAAGAAGTGACGACCATATTGCATAGAGCTGCTCATGTACGCCCGATTCAATCTAACGTTTAGAAATAGGATTTAGGTTATGCCACAACGCAGAAAGCCGATGTCTGAAATCAACGTTGTGCCTTATATCGACGTGATGCTGGTTTTGTTGGTGATCTTTATGGCAACTGCACCCTTGCTTACCCAAGGCGTTAAAGTGGACTTGCCTCAAGCACCCTCAAAATCAATTGACACCAACGAGTCCGAACCTTTAGTGGTGTCTATGCGTAAAGACGGTGCGTTGTTTATGAATGTCGGTATTCAGGGTGTTGCGCAAAGTGAAGAGGACGGTACCCGTGTAACGGTTTTTTCCCTTGAAGAGCAGGCAGGCAAAGTTTTACGTTCTCGCACTAATGTGCCGGTCTATATAAAAGCAGACCATACCTTAGATTATGGCGCGGTTGTCCGCGTTATGACGGTACTGCAGAAGGCTGGCGCTGTCAGTGTTGGTTTGATTACTGATCCGCCCATTATCGAGAGTTAGGGTGCGGCTGATTCAGACATACGCCATACCGTTATTTTTTGCATTGGTAATTCATGCAGGCCTTGGATTCGCCTTACATCAGGGTTGGAGCCCAGAGACAAAGGTCTCTTCAGTAGTTACGCCCAAGGTAGTTAATGCCAAATTGGTTGTCTTAGAAGCAACGGCAAAGCCTAAAAGAAACGCTATTAAAAAGCCCACCCCAACGAAGCTGCCACCCGTTAAAAAACCAAAGCCCAAAAAGACTGATTTAGCAACTGAGGTAAAAGAGAAGAGCGCAGCAGAAATAAAAGCGGCAAAGGAAGCTGCTGAGAAAGTGAAGGAGAAAGCGCGACAAGCACTATTAGAGCAACAACGCCTAGAACGCTTGGCGGCTCTTGGCGAACTAACTCAGTCTAGTCTTGAACAGTCTCTTGACGAAGAAGTGCAAAATCTTAACGATATCGAGAGCCATAAAGCGGCCCAATCATTTAGGGCGGCGATCTACGAGCAGGTGCGAAAAAATTGGAGTCGGCCGCCGAGCGCTCGCAATGGTATGCAGGCATTGTTACTCGTAGAGCTCATCCCTACTGGCGATGTTATTTCAGTGATCTTGGTTGAGAGTTCGGGTAGTGCGGCATTTGACCAGTCTGCGGAGCAGGCTATTAGAAAAGTTCGGCGTTTTGATGTGCCCGCCGAAAATTCAACATTCGAAAAATATTTCAGACGCTTTTATTTTCTTTTCCAACCCAGCGATCTTTTACGTTAAGTTAAAGGTGCAAGCAGTCTATTTAGTGGGCATACAGAATTCTACAGTTCAGGATTTATCATGAGGTATTCTTCAGATTTCATTTTCGCGAGAAGAACGTTTTTTCGACCAGTTTCGCGATCATCCGTTTCTTGGCGGTTGCTAATAAACTATCTTGGGCTGGTTTTTTTATTGCTGGTCTGCGCGCCAGGCCTTCAGGCAGCAAGTTCGCTAGACACTATTATTATTGACCGTGGTGTTGATGAACCTATTCGAATATCTATTGTGCCATTTGCGGCGCCGGATTTGCTACGCGATAAGGCCAGCCTTGCGAATATTGTGGCATTTGACCTCGCTAGAAGTGGACAGTTTGACACCTTAGCCAGTGAAAATATGCTGTCCTACCCAAGCACTAGACAAGGAGTATTTTTTCGCGATTGGCGTATTTTAAAAAGCGCCTATTTAGTGATTGGTCGCGCAGAACTATTGTCTGAAAGCGGCAAGATTTTTGTAGAGTTTGAGCTATACGACGTTGCGAGCGAGCGGCTTTTAGAGTCTCGCGATTTTACTATTGATAAAAGCCAATGGCGCGACGTAGGTCACAAAATCGCCGACTTTGTGTATGAAAAAATCACGGGAGTGCAGGGTGCGTTTTCGACAAAAATTTTATATGTATTAGCCAAAGATGCGGGTTCCAGGAATGCGCGGTATCAGTTAGAAGTGGCCGATGCCGACGGCGCGCGGGCGCGCACATTGTATTCATCTTCCGAGCCTATACTTTCGGCCAGTTGGTCGCCGGACGGTAAACGAGTTGCATATGTCTCCTTTGAAACCGGTAGACCGAGTATTATTCTTCAGGATATTGATGGGCTTTATAGAGAGCGGTTAACCAATTTTAAGGGCATTAATAGTTCGCCGGTGTTTTCTCCGGACGGTAAAAATTTAGCTATGGTGCTCTCGCGCGGTGGTGATCCAGAAATATTTGTAATGAATATTGCTAA
Organism: uncultured Gammaproteobacteria bacterium; assembly: GCA_913043815.1. Classification (GTDB taxonomy): domain Bacteria; phylum Pseudomonadota; class Gammaproteobacteria; order Pseudomonadales; family Azotimanducaceae; genus UBA4421. Next base: position 3,637 of record CAJWNY010000077.1, on the reverse strand, counting down.
TAGAAAGCTTCGCCGCATTACCAGGCACCACGGCATTGACACCGAACCGTCTTGGTCTCCCGACGGTAAAACTATTGTTTTCACGTCTGACAGAGGCGGTCGACCGCAGATTTACCAACTTGAACTAGAGACTAACTTTCTCGAACGCTTGACATTTGTAGGTGATTACAACGCCCGAGCGCGGCTGCTACCGGGTGGCAAGCATTTAGTTTTTGTCCATAGGCGCAATGGTGTATTTCATATTGCTTGGCAAGATTTAGAGAAGGATAGTCTTTTAGTGTTAACGGCCACCGATTTGGATGAATCCCCCTCATTGGCACCCAATGGCGCTATGTTGATGTATGCGACACAAGATCAGGGCAGGGGTATCTTAGCCGTAGTTTCCATCGATGGGCGAGTGAAGTACCGATTACCGTCCTCAGTTGGGGATGTCCGCGAGCCTGCCTGGTCGCCATTTTTGCCCGATGTTGTGCCCGCTAATTAAAAATAGGCTCAGATAGGCAGCGAAAATGCAACACAACGCAGATAAAGTGCAGTGTTAAGTAGACTACTTTCTTTACCTGTGTAGAATTAAAGTACTACGAAACAAGTATTTATGAAGAGGTTCTGTACAGAATCTCCGTGTGGAAGCTCTTATAAAAGAGATGCAGCAAAGAAAAAGCAATTTTTGGATTGTTATTAAACTTTGAGACGAGTTTTGAGGCCGATAGCTAGTTTTATAGCAGGCTTAGATCCAAGCCGAATAACCTGAACCATGAGGAATAAATCATGCAAATACGATCACGACTTTCTAGCCTAGCGATTTCAATATTAGCGGCTCTTTTTATTGCCGGCTGTTCTAGCACGGCGACTGAACCTGTGGATCAGCAAGAACCTGTAGACCAGACCCCCGAGGTTGTGGCCCCTGAAGTAGAAGAAATAATCTCGGATTTTGCGGAAGATAACAGCACTCCCGTTGACGGATCTGGACAACCGATTTCTCGAACGTTTTTTTTCGAATATGACAAAGCGATCTTGAATCCAAGTGACTTAGCGACTTTAGAAGTTCATGCGCAAATTTTAGTTAGAAATTCAAATCGCAGCGTAGTCGTTCAAGGCCATTGTGATGAGCGAGGTACTAGAGAGTACAACTTGGCATTGGGAGAGGGTCGTGCAACCGCTATCAGCAACTTCTTGCGTTCTGCTGGCGTAGGTTCAAGGCAAATCGAAGTGGTTAGCTACGGCGAAGAACGTCCGCAAAATCCAGCTCATGACAGCACTGCATGGGCGGAAAATAGACGCGCAGTCCTTCAGTACAGATAGCCGCTCCATTTAGTAAAAGAGCGCTTATGATGGCTAGCGCAGTATTGTGTAGCACAGGCGTTTACCGGGCCGCTGCAAATGCTTGTGCCAGCTTGCTTCTATTGGCTAGCTTAATCTGCCAAGCGGTAAATGCGGCGGTGCCGGTTGAAGAGTCCCGGCAAGGTAGTACTGCGATTTCCCAGCCCACTAGCCAGACAAGCGATAGACTGTCTTCAAAGTCTTCTTCAAATAGATCAAGTTCTTCTTCCGCAAGGATTAACAGCGGCGGGTTCAGAACCATTGAACCAACGGCAACCGGCGATGAGTTCAATGATGATCTGTGGGGCAGAAGTGACTCAGCAGGTGCGCTTACTCAGGGCGCAGGGGCAACCGTTCCCGGCGCGGACCTGCAAGAGGGTTCTCTTTCCCAAATTTTTTACCAGATGCAGGTTTTGCAACAAGAAGTACAAATACTTCGGGGCAAGATAGAAGATCAACAGTTTCTAATAAAAAACTTGCGGCGAGATCAGAAAGAACAATATGTAGACTTGGATGGCCGCGTAGCAGCGCTGGCTTCTAATCGGCCGCCTCCCTCTCCGGGTACTTCTAGTCAAGGCGGTTCAGGTGCAAGCGAAACGCCTGCTATTACTGCAAAAAAAACTTGGATTACTGAGCGTGATGCCTACAGCGCTGCCATAGACTTGATGCGCGCGAAGGCATTTGAATCATCTATTGATGGCTTTGAAGGGCTAATTGTTAACTTCCCCAACGGTAAGTACACGCCAAATGCCTTTTACTGGCTGGGAGAGTTATACCTAGCTCAGAACGAATCTGAGAAGGCGCGGCAAAATTTTGTTCAAGTGGTACGTTTATTTCCTGAGCATCAAAAGGTGCCGGGAGCTCTTTATAAGTTGGGTGTGCTGTATCGTGTTTTGGGTGACGACAAACAAGCAAAAACCTACTTAGATAAAGTGCAGGCCGAATTTCCTCAAAGTTCGGCTGCCAAGCTTGCGAGTAAATACGCTCAAGCCATGAACTAGGTTTCGTCAGGCGTTTGCTCTTCGTCACGTAGTTTTGTTGAGTCCATTCCATGTCCTTTCTATTTAATTCTCGGCCATCACAATGAGCGCACTGCGCATTACTGAAATTTTTCTATCCCTACAGGGTGAGGCCAATACCGTGGGCAAACCCACAGTGTTTGTGCGCCTTACGGGCTGCCCTCTGCGTTGCCAATACTGCGACAGTGCTTACGCATTTTCTGGAGGCGAACTCATTGAAGCTGCTGATATTCTTCATGCGGTTAAAGACTTTGGGGTACGCCATGTAACAGTTACCGGCGGCGAGCCTCTGGCCCAACCAGGCGCCCTGGCTTTGATGGTGACCCTAGCTGATGCGGGATTTTCAGTATCCATTGAGACGAGTGGCGCATTGAGTGTTGCAGAGGTAGATCCGCGGGTGGTGAAAGTCATAGATTTAAAAACACCCGGCTCTGGCGAAGTGCAGCGCAACTTGTGGGAAAATATGCGCTATCTAAATCCCCATGATCAAATTAAGTTCGTGGTTTGTGACAGAGCCGATTACGATTGGGCGCGAATGCGCTGCGATGAACACAATCTATACGCTCAGGTTGCCGATGTGCTTTTCTCGCCAAGCCATCACCAGTTACAATCTCGCGACTTAGCAGATTGGATTGTCGCGGACCGACTGCCGGTGCGTATGCAGGTTCAGTTGCATAAACTGCTTTGGGGCGATATCCCTGGGCGCTAGTTAAAATTCCAAGCAATGATTCGTATTGCTTAAAATGAACAAAAATGATGAAACAAAAGACAAAACGAGCAGTGGTGCTGCTATCAGGCGGGCTAGATTCAGCGACCACATTGGCCATGGCAATGGATTCGGGTTTTAGTTGTTATGCACTGTCCTTTGACTACGGCCAGCGCAGTAGCGCTGAGCTTAATGGTGCAAAAAAAGTAGCGTCAGCCGCTGGTGTTGCAGAACACAGAATTTTGAAAATCGACCTGGGGCAGTTCGGCGGTTCGGCGCTTACGGATCATGATATTGCAGTTCCACAGAGCGAATTTACAGAAGGCGTACAGATTCAGTCTGAACCCAGCGAAGAAATTCCCATTACGTATGTGCCCGCACGGAATACCGTTTTTCTCTCTTTGGCGCTGGCTTGGACTGAGGTCTTGGGTGCTCGGGACATATTCGTGGGTGTCAATGCTGTAGATTATTCTGGCTACCCAGACTGTCGCGGCGAGTACATTGAAGCCTTTCAAACTATGGCAAATTTGGCCACCAAGGCCGGCGTTGAGGGTAATCATCTGACGGTACATGCGCCATTAATAGATCTCAC
>CAJWNY010000076.1 GCA_913043815.1 uncultured Gammaproteobacteria bacterium | reverse complement strand
TGCCTTTCGACCTGTCTAGTGGCAAACCAGAAGCAATTACCGACTATGAAAAAATTGTTCATCTGGACCCAAAGGTGTTGCCCAAGGGCTGGTCTTACTTGCCCGATGCCGAAACTTTCAGAAGCGAAAAGCTAGATAATCCCCAGCGTACAATTCTAGGCTTTGATCAGGAAGACTGGCTAGCCAATAAACTTGTAGCTGGCCAGGCCAGAGGTTCTAAGTGGCAAATCATTGGTCAGCAGGTGTTAATGGGGCGAACAGGCATTCCTAATTTGATGCTAGATCTTGAAGGTAAACCAAAAGAGTACGTAGATTTTGTTCGACAGTTACAAAGCTTAGAAAAACTAGGTCTGCCGTTTAACTTAGATGCGTGGGATGGCTACCCTGCCTGCCGTCAACGCGTGTTTGAACAGTTAATCAATAATGCGTGTAATCCCATTGTTTTGGCGGGAGATACCCACAACGCTTGGGTCTTTAATTTAGCTGATGATAATGGGCGTGCTGTCGGTGTGGAGATAGGCACACCCGGAATTTCTAGTCCGGGAATGGAATCAGATACATCAACAATACCAGAGCAGTTAGCCGCGGCGTTTAAGAAAGCCAGCACCGAGTTGGTAGATTTAGACACCTCCCACCGAGGTTGGGCGGAAGTGACTTTAACCCCGGCGCAAATGACTAATCAATGGCATTTTGTCGACACAATCCTGCAACGTGATTTTAACGTTACAAGTTCTCAATTACACGTATGCGAGGCAGGGCAACGGAAATTCCGGAGCAGTTGAGTTGATTTTCTGCAGACTTGGATGAGCCAAACCCTGCAGATAATTATTAGCTAAACGAACTTAGCCCAATTATCTAAAGGTTCTCGATCTGAGACCAAGCTGTTCACGTCTGCCTCTGGGTTTTTATGCCCAATGGCCATGCCACAAAAAAGCATTAAGTTGTCTTCTGCGCTTACAAAGTTTGCTACCGCTTGTGATCTGTTCGCCCACGCTTCTTGTGCGCAGGTATCCAAACCTTCTTCTTGTGCCAACAGCATGAATGTTTGTAAAAACATGCCAAGGTCCGACCACTGTGGTGGCCCCATAGTCTTATCTATAAAGCAGAAGAAGGCCGCGGGCGCGTCGAAAAATTTAAAATTTCTGGCAAGGTGCGCAAAGCGACTGGTTTTGTCGTCTCGTGGGATATTTAGCAGTTTGTACATATCTTCGCCCACTTTGAATCTGGAATCGCGGTAGGGAGAGGTTAATTCTTTGGGGTAAATCTCGTAAGCGGGGGTTTCTCTTGGGTCGGTATCGGCCAGAAACTGGTGGAAACTTGGCATTGTTGGACCATTAATCACGAACACTCGCCATGGCTGTACGTTGCCGCCTGATGGTGCGCGAGCGGCTTTTTCTAGCAGTTGAGATATTTGTTCATCCGACACTGGGGTGTTGAGAAAAGAGCGGATTGATCTTCGCGCTACTACTGCTTTGCTAACGTTCATAAGGGCTCCTTAGTTTGTGACTTAAGCTACATGTTGTTCTAGAACGCTCTTAACGACTAAAACTAGATAGAATAAGGCTGGGGAAAATTCAGCTGGTTTAATTAATGCGCGATGCATAGCCACCGAAGGTCGGCTATGCAGGATTAGCAGCGCAGCTGCTTAGCGAAAAACACTTGTGAAGGCCTCTTCATTGAAGCCAATCAGCAGGGTTGTCCCTACAACACTGGTGGGTGCACGCAGGTTACCTGTACTGCCTAACATGGCATCTAGAGCTTCATCTGTGGCTGCTTTGCCGCCTTCGAATTCAATAATCTTTTTACCTTTTGCGACAATCATTTTGCTCGCTTTGGCCAGCAATGCTTGGGCGTCTTCTCGTTGTAGCTTGCGGCTTGCAGGAACAGTGGTTTCTATTATTACTTTACTTGCTTCCAAAAACTTGGATGCTCGGGTGCAGCTGGTTCAGCCGCTGCGAAAATAATACCAATCTACTTTCTTTGACATTTTAATATCCTTTTAGTGCGTTCCTTCATAATAAGATGAGGGTGGCTGCAATGACAACATTTGCGACCGATTTTGGCACGACATCTTTGGCTGAGACCCAATTTAGCTTTGCTTTGGGCGTTGCTACTTTAACGCGACTGAAGCCCTATCTACGTAACCCGATATGAACAATTATGCCGGCTCTGCTGATTTATTTGCTTGAATGGTGTGAGCGTCGTGACGCAGTTCAGGTCATTGTCATTCAATGGTCTGAAAAAGTGTTTCGTTCGAGAGATAATTTACTTGGAATAGGGCCTTTGCCTAATGATTTTCTATTCATGCCTGGTAGTACAGCAAACCACGAATGCATTTAGTACTTCGCTTATTCCTGAGTACTGGGTACTCTAAATCAGCAGTTTTTAATTGGAGGGGAGAATAATGGCACCTATACCAAAGGGCAGTACAGTGGCAGTAACCGGTGGCGCAGGATTTATCGGTGGCTGGGTGGTCAAATTATTATTAGACAAAGGCTATCGCGTTCGCGCCTGTGTTAGAGATGTGAACGACGCAGTAAAAACGGACTTTTTACGCGATATGCCTGGGTATGCGTCAGGCAGGCTTAAATTATATTCCGCAGACCTTGATAAACCTGGCTGTTTTGATGAAGCCTTTGCGGGTTGCCAAGGGATTTGCCACGTTTCTCACATCAGCGATTATGACGATCAGGATTATGTGCGCGGGGTGTGCGAGCACGTTATTAAAAGCATCAACAAGGCTGGGACGGTAAATCGCGTCATTGTTACGTCGAGTATTGCGGCAATCATCTCTGAAGCAGATTTAAACGAGCTGCAACGCCGTCCCGTGTTTTACGAAGACCGCTACCCTGATGAAGAAAACCCCAAGCGAACCACTGCTAAAGGCCAGGGTTACTCTATGGGTAAAGTTGCTCTAGAGCGCATGTTTACTGACGCCGCAGAGGGCAGCGGTGAGTGGGATTGCATTCGGATTTGTCCAGCTGACAATGTTGGGCCTATTTTGGCGGCCCATCAAAAAGACAAAGGACCATGGCAGAACAATATTGAAATGATGCTAAAGGGTAAGTATTACCAAAACGGTGCTTACAGACCCTGGATGACAGTGGACGTGCGAGATGACGCAGAATGTCATATCCGCTTATTAGAAAACGTGGACGTGAAAAATGGCGACCGTTATATCGCCTGGTCAACTGACACTATTAACGTGGAGGATGTTTGCGCCTCTATTAACCGCTTATTGCCAGAACTGGGTCACGACACGCCAAAAATTACCGATACATTTCCAGAACACATACAAGCGCGCGAAGAAAAGATGCGAGCCATTTGGGCGGGCTGCGATTTGCGCAATGATCGCATTAGGGCGGTAACCGGTATTGAGTTTAGGTCATTAGACTCCTCAATTAGAGACTGTGTGGAGTCTTTATTATCTGTGGCTGGAGTTCAGCCACAATTGAGAGACGGATTTACCTTACCTAAAAGCAGCTAGATAGATCATTTGAGCCGCATAAAGCGGTCCGACCATTACACTCGACAATACACTAGGCAGTACCAATGAAGTTAGAAGACAGTTGGATTGAAGCCAGAGAGGCATGGGATTTTCGTGGAGAGGAGCGCCCGGATTTTGCCATTGAGCCTAGATCGGATCAGGAATCGGTTTGGGATTACCCTCGCCCCCCTGTGATTGTGGACGATAAGCGCGCAATTGAAGTACGCAGTAGCAACGGCACGCTTTTGCTAAAAACCAATGCTGCGCGGCGCGTGCTTGAAACAGCCAGTCCGCCCACCTTTTATTTGCCTGCTGATGATTTGTGTGTGGCCCTAGTGCCGGCTAGTGGCAGTTCATTTTGCGAGTGGAAAGGGGCCGCTGAATATTTTCAATTTAAAGGTGAGGTCATTGCTTGGCGTTATCCAGAGCCTTTTGAGAGTTTCACCAGTGTTGCTGGTTGGATTTGCTTTTATCCCGAGCTGACTCAATGCACGGTAGATGGCGAAATGGTACGTGCGCAAGCGGGCGGATTTTACGGCGGCTGGATCACGAACGAAATTATTGGTCCGTATAAGGGTGAACCCGGTACCAGTGGTTGGTAAGTGAAAAAGCTGGCGGTTACTCGGGAACTTGAAGGTAGCCAGCAAAAATTTTGGAATGGCTAACGTGGTAAACAATTGCCGCTTTTGCTCTATTTTTTGCTAGGCTGCGTTTCTATTATTGGGCCTTTGTCTTGTCTTGCAGTAAGAAATTGGCGCTAGTTTTAAGGCAGCTAAACGAACGGCCCGAAGTTTCATTCTTAACAGCTGAAATGGAAAACGCTGTACTGGAGCGACTAGAGGCTTATAGGCACCTTGTTGCCACTAATCGTTAGCCAAGAATAAGGGTGGTTAAGTTTTGCCGTAAGTTCTTCGTTACTAGCTGTAAAACGGCAGTAGTTTGCATGTTGGCCGGGGCAAACGCTCGTTAGGCATCTCACGCGTGCAATTTTGGCAATAAGTTGCCGCATTTCAAGGAAATAGCCAACTTAAAGCCTTGATTTACGCCAACTTTCGGCGAACAATTACCGCCTATTGATAATTTCGGTCTAAGCAGATGCCAGAAGGTGTAGGTTACAGCGCTAGCAGCGTACAAACTCGGTCAACTCCTGCAGCTAGAGTTGAGCCCCAGACTAATGTTGACACCTCTACAGCGGTGCAAAAACGCGGTGAGTCCTTCAAGGATAGAGTTGATATTGAAGTAGGTGTCCGTCAGCAACAAGCACCTGCGAACACAACTCGTAGTACTTACGAGCAAATTGGCCAGTCACAAACTAGATCGGATGCACGCGGTTTAGAACAGCGCGCGGTAGAACAGTTGCAGCAGCGCCAAGCGTTATCTGCGCAGCGCGACGCTCAAGGTTCAAAGGCTAGCTTGGAATCTAGCGAGGCACGTCGTGCAGATAGAGCCCAAAGCCAGTCAGCTGGGACTGAACGTCCCACAAACGACGCACTGGCCGTTAGAATTCAGCAGCAATCTTTTACAAGCGCAGAAAAGTCCCGCTACTAAATTTTTACTGACATAAACATCGCTTTCGGAAAATAGCTAGTTCATCGGAACTGGCTTTGAGAAGACAAGAAACCCCCTTATGGTAGATATGTCTAACGTATTATTATAGCCATGGTAGATCGTTGTCCTTCCTGTCATGGTGCCGATACTAGCCTTCTAGTCCCGCAAAAGAACAATTATTCCTTTGTTGAATGCAACGACTGCTGTCTCATATTTGTAGACCCAATGCCTTCGGATGAGACGCTTAACGCGTTTTACGACAATTATCATAAAAGCGCCCAATACCTGTCGAAGTTAGATTCTAAAATACGCAGGGCCAAAAAACGTATCCGCAGTGTTAACTGGTTCAAGAAGCCTGGCAAGTTTATCGACGTTGGTTGCAATGTAGGTTTTGCCGTAGAAGCAGCGCGCTTATTAGGTTTTGACGCCAATGGTATAGACATTGACGCCAACGCCATTGAGGTTGCGAAAGAGCAGTTTAGCCAAGCTAACTTTTCCGTGCGGTCGGTACAGGATCTAGCTGAGTGTGGCGAAAAATTTGACTTTATTTATTGCAGTGAAGTTATCGAGCACCTACCTGAGCTAGAAAGTTTTTTCGCTGCTTTGGTAAAATGCTTGACCAAAGACGGACTTTTATACATTACCACTCCAGATAACGGTCATTTCAGTTTGCCAAACGAATTCTCAAAACTCGTAGATTGGACTTCGATACGCCCTCCAGAGCATCTGATGTACTTCACAAAATCTTCAGTGGCGCCGCTGCTATCTAGGCATGGTTTGAATTCGGTAAAAATTCCTTTTAGCTTTAAACCAACGCTGAAAATTATTGCCAAAGTAAAAGGCTAGCCTACTCAACTAAAGCTTCGATGCTTAGGGATGTCTTGCCTGCCGTAGCGCCAGTCCTTGAATTTTCCTCGTTAGTCGTCTTGCGTACGTCGTTTACTAAAAATACCAGAGTCGTTGGGATCACCTCAAGAATAATGGTGGCCGTTAGCGTAATTTGGAATCCGTCCGCTTCCTATATTAACCCAGCCGGAACCAAACCCAACGGGGCAAGAGCGAGTGATCCTATATGATCGTAGGCGCTTGATCTCGACATCATGGCCGGAGCCATTTTATTTGCAACGCTGTGACCCACAAAACGGAAAATATTTGATCACAAAAACCAACAAGAAATGCCGGTAGCACAATTACTTAAAGGGCAAGCGCAGCAACATTGCGAGGCTTAGCAAGGGGAACGCAAGTACTATCATTACAGCCAGGCGCATCGGGTAACGTGGATTGACTTTATGGCGAATAAACCGCGTGCTGATTTACCAACGCCAAAGGTTTAAACGATAAATCCCCATTATGTAGCACCCACCATAAAGTCTCGAGTGAATGCTGGTTCTATAAGACCAAAAAAACGCCTCAAGGGCGGCAACTACTGGCGAGAACTGTAAAACGATACTCCGAAGCCATGTATATGAACTGAATTCTTTCCAGCCGAGCTTGAGGTCCTGAATAATGGATCCACTTTTCTATTTAACCTCATCGCTGGGGTTAAAACTTATGATTGATAAGGCAAAGATAACGAATAAAATGCTATCAATTAGTGATACGTCAATAGGTGCCAAGGTTAGTGCGGCAATAACCAAAGCGGCATCAGCAGTGGAGCCGGTTAAATCCAAAACTCCAAAAGCCAAGGCAATGGGTGCCACAGCGGTACTCATATAGATGATGGGATAAAACATAAACATCCGACTTACGTTGGGTGTTTCTAGCAGCCTTGACGCTATTCTGACGAGAATTCTTAGTCTTACACTACACAACGACCAAAATGCGGGCTAGCTTTATATGTGGTGCTTTTTTACAGATCCACGTTACTAATAAGAAAATCTAAGGACATTACAGGAGATAATTCAGTGACTGACTAAGAATTTGCAACAGTTGATGTCTTCACCAGCCAGCGTTTTGGAGGCAATCCCTTAGCAGTTTTTCCAAATGCCCGGGGACTAAAAGATGAGCTGATGCAAAAGATTGAGCAGGAAATTAATTATTCCGAAACAACATTTGTAATGCCTCCACGGGATCTAAAAAATACAGCTTAGGTAAGGATTTTCTCTCCTAAGAGTGAACTGCCCTTTGTTGGACACCCTAGTGTTGGAACCGCTTGGCTGCTGGCCGAGAGTCCTAAATGGATAAAAAGATTTGTTGCTGGCGATAAGATGAATTTTGAACAAGGTGCAGGAATTGTTGAAGCAAGAGTGGCTACAGAAAAATCTGATGAAATATCTAGTTGTGCCATTCTCGCGCCGCAAAAATTTTATCAGCGCCACAGCATACCTCAGTCGGCAGCCGCATCATGCGTTTCGCTATCAGATAAACAAATTTTGGATGATGCGGTTGTAGCTAGCGCAGGACTACCCTTTGCGTTAGTGCAGGTCGTTAATTTGGAAGCGCTTAGGTCTGCAAAGCCTGATATTACAGCTTTTGAATATTGTAACGAACACTACGGTTACCCCAAAGAGCCTATTTGTATAATGATCTACTATTGCTCAGAGTCGGGTGTAGTTCACGCGCGAATGCCGGGCCCACTTGCCGGCATTTATGAAGACCCTGCAACAGGGTCTGCAGCCGCATCACTGGCGGGTTTGCTTGCAAGTCGAGATCGGCGCTCGTATGCGCTCTTAAAGTATGAAATTGCCCAAGATGTATAAATGGGCCGGCCCAGCGAGATTTTTCTTGAAGTGAAAAAAGTCTCTGGGGAGTTAGAATCGATTCCTATTGCAGGCCAGTGTGTGCAAGTCATACCAGGTTCTCTAACTATATAGAAAATTCTGGCTGCGAAAATCGCGCTGCTTTGCTTACTCTTTAGGTGCTTTGTTAAGAGCGCGTTACCTTGCCCCGGTTGCACCTTCCTTGTGTCTTTATTGCGTCTTTATTGTAAGAGCGATACTAACGTCTCTCGAGTTGCATGTGCTTCATTCGGACTCAAATAAAATTCAGATGCTGCAAAATCTGTTACCCCTGCTTCACGCATTTTACTGATACCGGCAACAACTTCATCTTTAGTGCCCACAATAGCCACATCCGCCGGGCCGTCTACACCTTCCCGGTCGAGCATGGCGCGGTAAGAGGGTAGCTGACCATACATTTTTAAATTTTTGCCAATAACACCGCGCACGACATCGGGTTGATCTGTAACGCAGACTGGTAGCGTGGCGATGATTCTTGGCGCTGGTCGACCAGCAGCATCTGCCGCCGCAGAAATTTCTGGCGCAATGTGTTCCTTCACTGTCTTAGGACCCACCCAAGCCAGTGAAGTACCATCGGACAGTGCGCCTGCTACACGTAGGGCTTGAGGACCTAAAGCCGCAACAAGCACTGGAACGTGTGTTTCTGGGGCACGGAATACTTTGGCTTCACAACTGATACTTTCACCAACGAAATTTACCGAACCCTCTCTCAATAACGGCATTAACACGCTGAGATATTCGCGCAAATGACGAATAGGTTTTTCAAAACCGATTCCAAGTTGGGACATCATGGTTTCGTGAGAAAGGCCTATGCCTAAGGTAAGTCGAGGCGTCATCATACTAGAGACCGTCAGTGCCTGCCCCGCTAGGCTCATCGGATGACGCGGGTGGGTAGGAATAATGGCGGTACCCAATTCCATGCTTGTAACCACCTGTCCTACGGCGCTCAATACTGTCAGCGCGTCGAATCCTCCGGTAGGGTGCTCGGCTAGCCAATAGCTTGCGAATCCGTCTTTTGCCGCTTGTATTGCATGATCGCATACGGCTGGTACGGATGCCTTTTGAACCAACCCCGTACCGTTAATACCAATTTTCATTCTGTATTCCCCTATAATTCCCTTTAAGGAAGACTATAGCTATAAAGGTTTTGATAACTGACCATAGCGCTTTTGTGCGAACATCGTTAGTCCTTCAAGGCAAAGAATAGCCTACGATAGTTGGTAACCGATTGAACAAACTTATGCTGAGCCTCGTCATCTCTTTGATAAGGCGAGAGGGCGGCTGTTTGTTTAGGTTGTTCCTCAGCTGGAATAGAAAAAATCTGAGCAAAAGAAGATTACTAAACCTGGCCTCGCCTATATTTTTGAGTAGCGGGGCGACCTACTCATCTCAAATAGCCCCCAAAGTAAGTACATAACGGTTTTCTGAGAATTGCGGGCGGTAAGCTAAAAGTAGGGGGAGGGGCGTCGGTTCAACCCATTTAGTGCAAAATATTTGAAGAATTGGCAATTGAGGTCGCCGGCTCTACGGTGTCGGCGAGTTTTGTCTTGCCCAAAGACGGAGAATTAGAATTTTCCTCTGTAATTTGTCAATGGTTGAGTGGGAACATTGTGCTTTTGGAACACGATAAATACAGGCTTGTAACGCTAGAAAATTTGGATCAACTTAGCCTGGCGCCGGCAATAATTATAGCAGCACAAATGTTAGTCAACTCCTCGCACACGAATCCTGAAAAATGAAAAAGGTAGTTGCGAGGATAAATACGATGGGAGAGACAGTGGATGGAAATTGAACACGGCAGAGTAGAAACAGCTCGTCATAAAAGTGCCTATCTGGTCTGTGGCCCTGTAGATGGTCCCCGTATATATTTTGTCCATGGCTGGCCTGAGTTGTCTCTAAGTTGGCGGCATCAGCTGTTAACTTTAGGCAACCTTGGCTTTAGAGCCATTGCGCCAGATATGCGTGGCTACGGTAACTCCTCGAATTATTCTAAACACAAAGACTTTGCTCTAAGTGAAGCTGTGCAGGATATGGTCGAGCTCCACGCAGCATTGGGTGACGGGCCTGCGGTTTGGGTAGGTCACGATTGGGGTGCGCCAGTCGTTTGGAGTGTTGCTTTGCATTATCCTGAAATAGTTCACGCATTAGCTAATTTGTGCGTACCTTTAGGTCTTGAGGCGGGAGTAGACTCCATTATGGAGCATGTTGATCGAAATATTTATCCTGCTGAGACCTTTCCTAAGGGACAATGGGAATATCAATTCTTTTACAATGAAAATTTTACTGCAGCTCAGACGGAGATGGAGGCCAACCCCCTAAAGACGGTGAAATTACTGTTTAGGAAAGGCGATCCCGCAGGCGCTGGCCAACCGGCTTCTACCGCTTACACGCGCATAAATGGTGGCTGGTTTGGTCCTGATGGCATTCCAGATATGGAAGTAGACCTAGACATTATTTCCGCAAATGAGGCAGATATTTTCGCCGAAGCTTTAGGCCGGAATAGTTTTTTTGGGCCCAGTTCTTGGTATGTCAATCACGATTACAATGCGGCGTTTAGCGCCAAGGTAAGGTCCGCGCCAATTACTAAACCCGTACTTTTTTTTCACGGCGAGTATGACTATGTATGTCAGACGGCTACAGGGACTTTGGCCGACCCTATGCGTGCAAGGTGTTCAAAATTAACGGAAGTGTTCGTAAAGTCCGGTCATTGGATGGCTCAGGAACGGCCTATTGAAGTAAACGCAGGGCTAACACACTGGCTGATATGTAACGTTGGCTATTGGCCAGAAACTACACCTTCTTCAAAAATACAAAGTCATTAAATAGACGTCTGCGATTGTTCAAGCACAGTGCCAAAGAGAAAAGAAAAAAAAGAGAAAGTTATGCCACACCCGAGACCAGAGTATCCAAGACCAATATTGCGTAGAGAACGGTGGCTGAACTTAAATGGTCCTTGGGACTTTGCCGCAGACCTAGACGACATAGGGATGAGTGAGGGTTGGCAAAATCGTACTGAGTGGCCAAGCACCATCACAGTGCCTTTTGCGCCAAACAGCTCTGCCAGTGGCTGCACCCTTGATCCGGATGTGCAAAGGGTTTGGTATCACCGCAGTTTTGACAACCCGAATTGGCAGGGCGAAGAGGTCATACTCAATATCGGAGCTAGCGATTTTATTACCACAGTATTTGTGAATGGCCACAATGTAGGCACCCACATAGGTGGCTATAGCCCTATAAAGTTGAACATTACCGTAGCGCTGCAAGCGGGAGAGAATCATCTCGCCATAAAGGTAAAGGATTCTGGTTCTTGGCAGCAGCCGCGAGGTAAACAAGCGGGTGATACGCGTTGGCCAATAGACTACGACGCAATTATTGGTATTTGGCAAACCGTATGGTTGGAGCCGGTGCAACCCACGCATGTTGAGGTGCTTAACTATGCTTTCAGCATGGCTGACAACAGTTTAGCGCTAACTATTAACTTGAGCGATAGTTTCGACGGTGAAGTGCAGGTAACCGTGACTAAATCGAAAATGCTTGGCAATGCTCAAGCACCAGATACCAGCAAAGCGGATACTGAAGAATATTTCATAAGGCAGGTAAGCCAGCAGCGCTCAGAAATTAAGACCGCACTGCGTATCCCATATCCTTGTCTTTGGTCGCCAGATTTACCGCAACTGTATGACGTGAACATTGTTCTTTTATCCAACGAAGGCGTGCTGATAGACAATGTAAAAAGCTACACCGGTCTACGTGAAGTGAGGGTGAGTGACGGCAAGCTGTGCTTAAACGGTTCTCTTATTTATTTACGTGGTGTGCTAGACCAAGGCTATTTTCCTGAGGGTTGGTATACGCCAATAGATGATCAGGCCATGGTTCGCGATATACAGCTGACTAAGCAACTGGGTTTTAATTTGGTTCGCAAACATCAGAAAGCAGAGGACCCAAGGTATTTATATTGGGCCGACCAGCTTGGCTTATTGGTTTGGAGTGAAATGCCATCGGGTCGCATTTTCTCAAACAATTTAGTTGCGTCGCTGACCCGGGAATGGACGGCTTTGGTGTGCCGCGATCAGGCGCATCCCTGTGTCATTTGCTGGGTGCCCTTTAACGAATCCTGGGGTGTGTGGCATCAATCATCACGGCCTCAACAACGCGCCTTTGTAGATGCGATTTATCACTTAACGAAAACTCTAGACCAAACTCGACCAGTTGTAGCAAACGATGGCTGGGAGTACTCCTCTGGAGACTTATGGACGCTGCACTTATACGACAGCGCCTCGAAGGATTTGAATCATCGCCTTAACGCCATACAGGATAATCCACAGACGACGGTTTCTGACGGCGCCAACAGCAGGGTGGCCACATTGCCTGGCGCTGACCCTTCCGGCTTGCCGATATTATTGACCGAATGCGGCGGGGTTGGTTTTACCCCGGAGCAACAGCAAGACGGGCATTTTTCCTACGGCACTTGGCCAGTTAACGAGCAGGAATTGTTAGCGCGGATAGAAGACCTTGGCCGTGGATTGTCTAGCTTAGATGCGCTGCAGGGATTTGTCTGGACGCAACTCACCGACGTGCAGCAGGAGATTAACGGTCTTTTGTATTTTGACCGCGAGCCCAAGCTACCGATTGACAAACTTGAGCAGATATTTTCGGCGATCGGAGAACAACCCAACTATTAATGCTA
>CAJWNY010000075.1 GCA_913043815.1 uncultured Gammaproteobacteria bacterium | reverse complement strand
AAGAGGCTATAAAGGAATTCGAGTCAGCGGTTCAACTAGAAGACAACCTGGGTTATGACGAACCAGAACCCCTCCCATTTTCGGCAAGACACTGGCTTGGAGCAGCATTGTTAAAAGATCATCAATACACCGCAGCTGAAAAAACCTACCGGGACGAGCTAAAAGACCACCCCAACAACGGTTGGTCACTACTTGGTCTAAATCAATCGATTATTGCTCAAGATAGAACTGACGAAACAGTCGTCAAAGCCCTTAGTTCAAGCTGGGCTAGGGCGGACACTTGGATCACGCACTCGAAGTTTTGATCAAATGATAAAGAAGGTATAAAAATGGAAAATATTACTGGGATTCTTGAAAACCATGTTAATAGTGGCAATCTGCCTTGCGCAGTAGCTGGCGTTGCTAACGCTGAAGGCACTTTGTATATCGGAGCGGCAGGCCTGCGCAGCCTTGATGATTCTCAGGCGATGACCACAGACACTATCTTCGCCATTGCCTCAATGACCAAGGCAATCACTACGGTGGCTACCCTGCAATTGGTTGAGCAAGGACTAATTGATCTAGACACTCCGATTACCGCGTACCTGCCTGATTTAGAGCATCTTAAGGTTTTAGATGGCTTCGATGATGACGGCAAACCTGATCTCAGTTCTCCTAAAAGCAGCCCTACTACTAGGCAACTACTTACCCACACCTCCGGTTATGTGTACGAGATATGGAATGCAAACGGTTTGCAGAGCGTGGCCAGTGAGCAAATAGATAGCCTCTTTACTGAAGGGGGCAACGGCATGATGGCGCCCCTTGGCTTCACGCCTGGTGAGCGCTGGGAATACGGCATCGGCATTGACTGGGCAGGCGTCATTGTAGAAACCATAAGCGGCAAGGGCTTAGACGTATATTTTCAGGACCACATTTTTGCCCCACTGCGTATGCACGACAGCTTTTACAAAGTACCAGAAGAAAAAGAAGCTCGACGCGCCGCAATTCATGCCAGAACTGAAGCTGGTCTGGCAGTCATTCCACACCTTGGCGAACCCGTATCCGGCGGCGGTGGATTAAGCTCAACCATTAGCGACTACCTTAGGTTTATGCGCGCACTGTTGAATCAAGGCACGTTAGATGGCGCAAAGATTTTGGAGACCTATACTGTTGATATGATGTTTGAAAATCACATCAGTGATTTAGAGGTCACTCCTGGACCAACGCAAATACCGGCTCTAAGTAACGACTTCGATATGGGCTTTGGACAAGCAGCAAAGTGGGGTTTGGGGTTCTTACTGCACCAGGCACAAACAAAATCTGGCCGTCCTAAAGGCTCTGCATCTTGGGCGGGTTTGTTTAATAGCTACTTTTGGATAGACCGCGAAAACGATCTTTGTGCAGTAATCGGGACTCAGGTGCTGCCCTTTTACGACACCCACGCTGTGGACATGCTGAAAGACTTTGAATCGACAGTGTACAACAACCTAAAAAACTAATCGCATCAGGGGAACCGCAGACGCCCTCAAATTTTCTGTGGCTCCCTTATTTACGTAATTATTTGCGCACTTCCGACTCCTTTGCTACATGCAGAGCCGTGCTTTAATAGTCTAAGTCGATCCTGATAAATCCAAGACATATTTATTTTGACTAGAGAGTTAACGCGAATAGGAGGTTTGTACTTCTTTAAGCCTAACTATTAGCTCTGATAGGGAGTCTGACTGCGAAGTTATCGCAACATTTCCTATTAAACTCGGCCAAAGAAGATAAGCGTTAGCAAAATAAGCCTTTAAATTATGAAGCTCCCTCTGCGCTAGTTGTGACCGAGTCTTACCCTCGAGCAAGCGAATTCTTTCTTCAGCGACATGAGTAAAACCCCGAGCATCCTGATACTCCTGAAGATCTACCACAGCACCGTCCAGGACACCGACCGCGTATTCAATGCGCGCCTGCTCAAGTAAACCAACGCTAATTTCAAACTCTTGGGCTACGGTCAACGACATCAGTGGATAAATTGCTTTAATCGCAGAGACAACTTCTAAATACACAGATCGAAAATTATCAATTTCTTCGTTTTGCAGATGCATAGCCATACGCTGAAGTTCGTTAGCAAAACCTGTTGAATTAATTTTTCCAAAGAGGGGCGCTAGTTCCTTGTAAACCTCTTGAGCTGGGTGCTTAGAATGTTTACTCCCCAATGCCAAATGACCTCGAACTACTAATTCATTAGCTATCCACAGATGCCCTTCGATTAAGGAAAGTTTTGTCGCGTAATCTGTCATGTTTACTATCGACAAGTTCTCTTTAGTGTCGATAGCTTCCACCCCTTTATCGTCAGCCACCGAGGCTATGACAGTCATTGATAAAGCTAATCCAACGAACTTAAAAAAATCGCTAGTGCATTTCATTTCATCGTCCTTAATTTAATTCCTGATTTGCTTACAACCTTGCATATAAATATATAAATTTATAAATGCAACTCGCTCTGACCCTCATAGTCGGTTTAGAGCCGTATGCAGGATCCCTATGATACAAACCTTGCATAAAATTTTCCATTTCAAAAATTCCAGAACTCATCTCGCATTATATCTATAGGCATGAACTCTTGCCCGACCAACTATAAATACTTAACCGGATAATTTACTGATACCACCCAAGCCTTCCCCTGAAAACTGACTAACGAATCCTGCTGATAAATATCGTAGACTCCAACTATAAAATCAAAAACGGGATCGCGCAGTGGCACGGTCTTCTGATAAGAAGCTCTAAGATGTTTAATTAGCATCTTGAATTGGATACGTTATGAAAATCACCCGAATCACTACCTACATCGTTCCACCACGCTGGTTGTTTCTTAAAGTAGAAACCGACGAAGGCATTTTTGGCTGGGGCGAACCGGTTATTGAAGGCCGAGCCCATACCGTAGCAGCAGCAGTGGATGAGTTGTCTGACTACCTCGTTGGCCAAGACCCACTGCAGATAGAAAAGCACTGGCAGGCCATGTACAGAGGTGCATTTTACCGAGGAGGACCAATTTTGATGAGCGCTATTGCGGGCGTGGATCAAGCCCTATGGGATATTAAGGGCAAATATCATGACACCCCGGTACATCAGTTACTGGGCGGCCAAGTACGAGATCGTATTCGCGTTTATGCATGGGTGGGCGGCGATAGGCCTGATGCCATTGTGGCCTCTGCAAAGGCCGCAATCGCAGGCGGATTTAAAGCCACCAAAATGAACATCACCGAAGAAATGCAAATTGTCGACACTATGGCGACAGTAGACCAAGCGGTTGAACGAATGGCTAGTCTGCGCGAGGCCGTGGGTAGCAATTTAGACATAGCAGTAGATTTTCATGGTCGGGTGCACGCGCCAATGGCCCGAGTACTGATCAAAGCCCTAGAACCTTATTCACCCTTCTTCATTGAAGAACCTGTACTCAGCGAGCATTTGGAAGCCATGGCTGAACTGCGTAAAAATACCCATATTCCCATCGCCACTGGTGAACGCTTGTTCTCGCGCTTCGACTACAAACGTGTGTTCACCTTGGGCGCAGCAGATATTATTCAGCCGGACCTTTCTCACGCTGGCGGAATAACTGAATGCAAAAAAATCGCAGATATGGCGGAAGCCTGGGATATCGGCCTAGCACCACATTGTCCCTTAGGCCCCATCGCTTTGGCTGCCTGCCTGCAAGTAGACGCCGTTTGCCAAAACGCTTTTATTCAAGAGCAAAGCCAAGGCATTCATTACAATCAAAGCAATGATCTAACCGACTACCTGGTAGACCCCAGTGTCTTCCATTACAAAGATGGTTACGTAGATATTCCGCAAAAGCCGGGTTTAGGTATAGAGATCAATGAAGAAGTGGTTATTGCGCGCGCCAAGATTGGCCACAGATGGCGCAACCCACTTTGGAAACACGCCGACGGTAGTATCGCTGAGTGGTAGTGCACACCGAGGTAGGCAAGCAAAAATAGATACAAATTATTAGATAAATAGAAAATTTTTCCAGGGGAGAGATTAATGAGCAACGTAGCGTTTATAGGTTTAGGTAATATGGGCAGCGGCATGTGTGCCAATTTGGCCAAGGCAGGCCACAACGTAAAAGCATTTGATTTAAATCCGCGGGCGGTAGAACAAGCGATAACCAGCGGCGCTACCGGCGCGCAGTCCATTCCTGATTGTGTGGCACAAGCAGAATACGTCATCACCATGCTACCGGCAGGCAAACACGTACACAGCGTGTACTTTGATCAAGACGGCATAACAAACCACGCACAAAAATCTTCCGTGCTCATAGACTGCTCAACCATTGCGGTTAGCGAAGCTAGAGAGATCGCAAACCAAGCAGAAACTAAAGGCTACACGGTGGTCGACGCACCTGTTTCCGGCGGCGTAGCAGCCGCAAACGCAGGTACCCTGACATTTATGGCAGGCGGCAGCGACAGCGCCTTTTCACGGGTTGAAGGACTGCTGGGCAATATGGGACAGAATATTTTCCATGCGGGAATATCAGGTAACGGTCAAGCGGCTAAAACCGCAAACAACATGCTGCTGGGCATTTCAATGATCGCCACATCGGAGGCTTTTAACTTGGCTGAAAAGCTTGGTTTGAGTGCTGAGAAGTTTTTTGAAATTTCATCCAAAGCGTCGGGTCAGTGCTGGTCAATGACCTCTTATTGCCCCGCTCCTGGCCCTGTACCAGCCTCCCCCGCGAACAATGACTATACGGCAGGGTTCGCTGTGGCCATGATGTTGAAAGACTTAAAACTGGCCCAAGATGCAGGGCAATCGGTAGACGCTGCCACTCCACTGGGGCAGCAAGCTACAGAAATTTATCAAAACTTAGATGACGCTGGGTTAACGGGTAAAGACTTCTCAGTGGTGATGCAGCAAATTAAAGGCGAGTTATAAACTGTTTGTCCTAAAGGACTTTCTTGAACGTACTTTCTTCAAAGTCTTTGCCGCCAAGTGACTGAAAAGCTCGCTCAGCACATTCGTTTGTAATCCTCTTATCACTTTACTGCATTGCAGCACTAGTAAATGCTCGAGGAAAACAAGTCGATGACCGTTACTGTGGGGCAGACTAACGGAGCAAACTCTTGATTAACAAATGTGGAGGGTGTTGAAAGTTGTTGAGAAAACGCCAGTTAGGCGACTTAACGAACCTTAATAATGAAATTCATGATGGGGAATAGCGTGGTCGCCTCTGTTCAAAGACGCCCCGCCACTTTCAAACTATTATGAGCTTGGACTCCATTGTAAGCCAAGGCTAAGGCCCCAATCTGTTTCCATCTGCGGACCACTCAGACGCTGCCAAACCGGCACAGTGAGCTCCAGCCCTAAACGATAATTTTCGTTAGACAAAATCCAGTTAGCACCCATACCCGCATCTAACCGCTGACGCTTGTGCCGATTGGGGTCCGCTGTTTGCACCGGCGCCATAATCAGTGCGTCCTTACCGCGTATATTTCCTTTGTGCATGTAGGTCAACCTACCAGAGAGACTCACCGATGGCGCAACCATATAGCTGCCCCAGGTAGACAACTGATGTTCATCACCTAGACGATAATTATCTGAGTTATCTTTAACACGCAATACGCTCCGCCACTGACTCCCCCAACCTAGCTTTGCACTATGATTGGAATACGTGAGACCACTGATCAAATCAAAGCTACCGGAGCCCAACTGCATAGGGTATGGCAGACGGACGGTCGGCCGTATATTCATTGGTGTGAGTATTTCGTCGATCTCCTCATTATCGCCGGTAGGAAGAGAAACACCCAAGGTGCCGTGCCAAGACGCGTCTATCCCAGAACCAAGCTGAAACAGAGCGGATACTTGAGTGTCACCCAAGCCACTGGTTTCGGTGGTAAATGTACCCAATCGCTGAACCCCCATTCCTCCCATAAACGTAAGGTGGTCCATCTCAGTATTTTTATAGCTGGTCATAGCCATTAAGGTCACACGATCTGTTGGCGCGTACATTGCCCCCAGCATTTGCATTTCCATGTTCATTTTTCTTGGTACAACCCGCAAGTTCGCAGGCTGCATTGGCATAGCTGCAAAAGCATTTTTCTGTGTTTGTACAATGTCTTCAGGGGACAAAGACGAAGTGCCATTGCGGTTACCATGCATAGACATTCTCATCGTGCGAAACGACATCATCCACTCCCCTTTCTTGTGGACGTGGTCACCCATCACGCCGATCGGTGCGTGGCTATCAGGCCTAGTGTTCGCCCACGCAGCACTGCTGCACAGACAAAAAACACTCAAAGCAATTAACTTGCTCATAATTATTCTCCATAGTGTTAGATTTTTTAACTGTAGAAAAATCTAACGCTTGGCGGAGCGCGGGGTTGAAAGTGCGTTCGGCGATTAACAGAATATCCTGCTCGCATTTGCGCTTTCAATATTGTGGCGGGCTGGACCTGAGCAATGTAATCCGGCATGGAAGTCAGAGTCGGATCTTCGTTTACCGATAGCAGCGCGAAGTCACAACTAATGAGGTCCACTTCATTCGAGCTATGCTGCTGATGATCGCTGGACACACTCATCATTTGCTTAACGGTCATGCCGTCAGGACAAAGTATTAAATACCACTGACCATCTGTGGGCATGGTGCCCATAGGAATCATTAGACGTAGGCAAATGCTTGCCCAAGCTAGAAGAAGCAGAGCGCGTCTATACATTCAACACTCTTAGGGAAGCTAGAAAGTTAACAAGGAAACTAGTTACAAAGTCAGCTAAATGCATACTCGCCGGCAAATCTAATCTTAAACAGGACAACAACTCAAAAGCTCTACTCGACCGAATTAGTTGGTGGAGTCAAAAATATACTTCAGCAGTTATATTCTAAATTTAGCAGCGCCAATCCAGTTAAAACTGGCGTTACCATTTATGCAGAGATTGTTAAGCTAGGCTATGTAAAGCACAAATCTTGTTTCCAGAAGGGTCGAGCAAGTACGCTAAGTACATGCCATTTGGTCCACCGCGAACACCTGGGAGGTCTTCACAATTTACACCACCATTTGCCAGACCCGCTGCATGCCAAGCATCAGCCTGCTCTTGAGTTGCTGCGACAAAACCTATAGTGCCGCCGTTGCCATGGGTAGCCGCCTCACCGTCAATAGGTTTCGTTAGCGCAAACACACCGGCTTCAGTGCGATAAAAACATCGACCCTTATCATCTATAAAGCCCTCGCTGTGGCCTAAAGCACCTAAAACAGCATCGTAAAATACTTTTGAAGCCTGAATGTCGTTAGCGCCGATCATGATATGACTGAACATAATAGTAAGTCTCTTATAGCTGAATAATGAGGTGACACTTTAACCCGCAACTAATTCAGCGCAAAGAAATTTTCTATAAAACTAAGACGGCAGGCGGAGAAAGCCAGCGCGCGGGTAAAGTCTAGCTACGAGAAGCTTACTGTCGCAGTTCCAGGGGTCACGACCTCTCCTGCCTCATTTTTGATAAACAGCCTTATCTCAACTAGCCTGTTCTTCAGGTCTACTGTGGTGACATTGCCGCCACTAGTCAGCACTTCGCCCAAATAGGACGCCTTACGATTCGTGTAACTAAAATTCATCACACGCCCCTGAGCTCCTGCCCAGTTTAGCGCCACCTGAGACAGCCAATCGCCCTGCAACGGACCGTCAATGACAATAGCTGGATGCCCTTCAACCCCAATAGTGTAAGTTTCATCGTAGTGAATACGATGAGCATTCCAGACCGCGGCGTTATACATGAACAGACTGACGTTGGTGGCTGTATGCCGACGCTGAGGCAATTCACTGCCTACGCTTAGCATTGCTAAGTTGATCCCTGTTCCTATTTCTTCTGTTAGAGCGGTACTCATCGGCTACCTCGCAATACTGGTTTGAATTTCTTCCAGCACCAGCTCACCTTGAGCATTAGTGATGGCAAGAGATCGAACGGTAAAAATGAGCGGACCAGTGCTGCCCTGTTTTTCATACATGTCGGTTATCTTACGTATGCCGGTCAACCGGTCTCCGGGATTAATAAGCTTATGCTGATTAATCTGCGTACCACCCGCCATAATACGTTTCAACGGCAGCTTGGGCCCAGTTGCATTACCACGCGCAAGGCCGTCAACACGCATATCCGCAAGCGCAGTGATGGGCGAGAATAAATTGAAGATAAACATGGGTGGCGCTTCATCACCTTGAATATATTTAGGCTGCTGCTGTTCCGTCGCCGCAGCATACTTTTGTATTTCTCGACGGCTGATCTCTACCTCAATACTCGGCTCTGCAGTGCCGATTGAGTCAAAGTGTTCCTTGGTTAATAGACCCATGCACATTCTCACTGTCGGTTGTTTGATTTTATAGACTAACCTACAGATCCATCAGGGAGGAAGCGCGGTAAATGCTAGTCTTCCCTGTCAATACTTTAATCCTGAGCGCAGAGCCAGCAACACGACGATATTCCTCTCAGTCGGCCTCGGGTCAATATCTGTTAATCTAAAGTTGTCGATAGCCAAAGGTGCCATTTGCCGAAAAGTTTGGATACTGATAACGATTAATTGGATACAAAGAGAATCTCAATGACCCACCTACTTCTAGACATAAAAGATCATATAGCCACGCTGACTTTAAACAATCCAGAGCAACGTAATGCCTACAGCCCAGAAATGGCTGTGAAATTGACCCAGTATCTGCGCCAATGTGACCGCGATCCAGATGTTCGAGTAGTAATTATTACCGGCGCGGGTGACTCTTTTTGCGTGGGCTTAGACCTTAACGACGTACGCGAGCGCGGTGAAAAAGAGTGGCCTTCTGATACCGAAAACCATCCTACCCAACGTGTACTGCGCACATATCCCTTTCAAATTTCCAAGCCTGTTATCTGTGCTATTAATGGCGCGGCCGGAGGATTTGGCGCCGCTTATCCACTGACCTGCGACATTAGGCTGGCCGCAAATGAAGCGAACATTGCCTTCTCATTCGTGAAATGGGGACTTATTCCAGAGATGGGAACCACCTGGACCCTGCCTAGACTCATTGGCATAGAGAAAACATCCGACCTACTGCTTACAGGGCGCAAAGTATCTGGCACAGAGGCTGCCAGTATGGGGTTGGTCTTACGGTCTGTGCCACGATCAGAACTCATATTGGAGGCGCGCAGTTTGGCCAAAGAGATCGCCGAAGGCTCTTCACCTACCGCAGTGTCAATAGTTAAGCGTATGACCTGGGGCAGAATGATGGACGAAGGTGAGCTTTATAGAGCCATATACGAGGACGACGATGTCATTGCATGGGCTTTCAAGGGACCCGACGCGGCAGAGGGCAATGCTGCGTTCTTCGAAAAACGACCTGCAAACTGGGCTGACGTAGATCCAGACACGTTGCCAGACTTTGGTAAGCGCAATGCTAATCCGTTTGGTGGAGGCTAACCGTTTAGTACTTAGCAGTATTTGGCGGAAATTGAAGGCGTTAGGGATCAAACCGCTGGTTCTGAATGATGCCTCTGCGAGCTTGTATCACATGTAAGGCGCACGGAAGGCGCATTAAAAAGACCATTTCATGAAGGGGAATAACCTGCTTAACTTACAGGCTAATTCCCCTCCTAGAGTTGTGACTGTTAAGAAAGAACCAATACCGCTAACTGGAATATTCCTTCAACTGCATCAGCAACACCGGGAATAAACCAAACACTTAATGCGGTGACAACAACGGCTACAGCGATACGTTTTACATATAAGCTCACGATTGATCTCCTTCTAACACAACCAACTCTTCAGTAACTGCATCAGTCGCCTCTTTAGCCATTTCTATAACAGATTCTTCAACAGTCATCCCAGCGCCCGCATTATGCTCACGCGGCGCAGCCTCAAATATCCATAAATCGCCAGACTCAATAACTGCACGGGTCGCTTGCGATGGATATTTCGCGCTAATTACAGCAGCAATCTCATCTAACACCTCACCCGTTTGAATCCGCTTTAACTGACGCTCGTAGCGAACACCTTCAATACGCACAATTGCTCGGCCGTCAGCGACCGCCTGACCCGGCCAAGTTTTCCAAATTTTGCCAAAGAAAGAATTCATATAACCGGACCACACATACATCTTGCCTTGCACTTCAGCGACCCAGATACGACGGGATTCAGGCGGGGTGAGCAACTGCAATTCCAAGGTTGGCACGTCACTCAAAAAGCGCCAATCAGGCTCATCACCGACATACATCTGACCAGACGTCAGAGGCCCACCAGAGAACACCCTATTTGGTCCATCAGCAGAACTCTGCTTAGCCGCCGCGGTTAACACTGCAGTAGCCAAAACCAAGGCAACGCCCAGCACTATGACCAATACTTTTACTAAAAAATTCATCACAGATCCAATTCTTAACTGAGACGCGACTATAGGGGATAAGCAAGGCAAACGCGAAAAGCAAAATCTAAAAAAACCCGCTATTATGCGCGCACTTTTGCAGTGACCGATCAAAAATGAAATTTGCCGACCCCTACATTACTAATAATGGCGGCCAGAGAGCCCACGTTGCCTTAACTGAGCTTAGTACTCTGTGGCTAAACACCGGCACGCTGTGCAACTTGGCCTGCAAAAACTGCTACATAAAATCCACGCCCAGCAATGATCGCTTATCTTATCTATCCCTAACCGAGGTTTTACCCTACCTAGATGAGATCCAGCGCGATGGCTACAAAACGCGAGAAATAGGCATTACCGGTGGCGAGCCGTTTATGAACCCTGAGATCTTAGCCATTATGCAGGCATGTTTGAGCGAAGGCTTTAAGCTATTGGTTTTAACCAATGCTATGCGCCCCATGATGCGACCGCGGATACAGGCTGGGCTTTTGGATCTCAAGAAGGTCTATAGCGAAGCCTTGACTTTGCGAGTCTCGGTGGACCATTTCACGCAAAGTCGGCATGAAGAAGAGCGCGGCCTAGCTTCTTGGGCTCCTATGATTAAGGGCCTTAAGTGGCTGTCTACAAACAAATTCCAAATTGATATTGCTGGCCGCACGCTCTGGGGTGAAAGCGAGGCCGAGTTACGCGAAGGCTTTGCGGCGCTCTTTCAGCAGCAGAGCATTTCCATTGATGCACTGGATGCAAAACAACTGACATTGTTTCCAGAAATGAATGAAGATACTCAAGTGCCCGAAATTTCCACAGAGTGCTGGGACATTCTTGGTGTATCTGCCAACGATATGATGTGCGCTAGTTCTCGAATGGTGGTTAAGCACAAAGGCCAAGAAAAGCCTTCAGTCATGGCCTGTACTTTACTCGCTTATGACGAGCAATTTGATATGGGTAGCACGCTAGGTGAGGCGTCCAAAAGCGTCCAACTCAACCACCCCCATTGTGCGAAATTTTGCGTGCTGGGTGGCGGCAGTTGCAGCGCTTAGTATTTATCTTGATAACTTGGATTATGTGCTACCGCCTAAGTAGTTAGGCGGCTAAAAGACTGAGAGGTAGCTAAGAGCCCAAAAAACTTGCACCCATCACTAAGCCCGCAAAACCCCCAGCCAACGTTTTTGAATATCTGTTAATGCCTCATCAGCAGTCAGCACAGAACCTGCTAAAGCTTCACGCACTTCCCTAGGCGTATCTGTAAACGACCCGCGCAAAAGCTCAGGAAATATGGCTTTGGCGTTGGTCATGGCACCTTGGTAGGTGGCAAAGAACTTTTCTACGCTCACATGCTGGGTTGGATCGTCCATCCAGCAGTCAAAGTCTGTGACTAGGCATATGGTGCAATATGCCATTTGAGCTTCTCGCGCTAAAAACACTTCTGGCACATTGGTCATGCCTACTAAGTCGCACTTTGCACTGTCGCGCAAAAAGAAACTTTCCGCACGGGTGCCCAAGCGCGGCCCCTCAACACAGGCATAGGTTTTATCCACATGCAGGGATTGCCCAATTCGCTGGGCAGCGCCTTGAATATCCGCAGACAATGCTGGGCATACCGGATAAGCAGTGGAAACGTGAGCCGCCACTCCATCACCGAAGAAGCTATAGGCTCGCTTGCCGCGGGTATGATCAAAGTATTGGGAAGCAATTGCCAAATCACCCGGCTTTAAGTCGCCGCGTAAACTACCTGCCGCAGAAATTCCCAAAACGCGAAGGGCGCCCAAAGATTTTAGGGCAAATATATTTGCCCTATAATTTACCTCTCCGGGCAGGAGCTGATGATTCAGACCATGACGCGCCAAAAATAAAACGCTCTTGCCTTGATAACTGCCCTGCACAATTGGGCCGGAGGGCTGACCGAAGGGTGTGTCTATAACGTGCTCTTTTTCAATGCTCAGCTCGGTCAATTGATACAGTCCAGAGCCGCCAATAATTGCCAGCATGCAACCTCCTGCTCTGTGGCGTGTGTGATTGCGCATCCTAGGGCTAAGCAGCAAACTTAAGCAAGTCAAAAACAGACAAGTTGAACAGGCCAAATTAACTATTGTTTGTCCATCCCCCTACCCATTGATCGAGATTTTCTATTAGGATGCGCGATCTGCTTTTTTCGGAATCACAACATTGCGGCGTATAAAAATAATTGCCTTACTTTTGGCTCTAATAACCACTTCTCTCTCTCAGGTCACAACCGCTAGAGACAACACCATGGCAAAGTTCACAAAA
>CAJWNY010000074.1 GCA_913043815.1 uncultured Gammaproteobacteria bacterium | reverse complement strand
GGTCACGACATTCAGGGCGAACCGGAATGCTTCCTTGAACAATAATCACTACTTTCTTCTACTCCAAAATCTGTAGGTTTAATCTGATAAATAAACCTATACCCAACTCCATGCACATCGCCAACGGTTAAAGCAGATTATGCTCGACTAAAGTTTCTATAAGCTCGTCGATTATCAGCGGGTCGTCAATTGTAGAGGGTACCTTATACGGGTGCTGATCTATCATCTTTCTAATTACCTGACGCAAAATTTTCCCAGAGCGCGTTTTTGGCAGTCGTTTTACAACTATTGCTGTTTTGAAATTAGCAATCGGACCAACAAACTTACGCACCAGTTGCACCAACTCATCCTGCATTGTCGCCGCATCGATATTTACGCCGTCTTTTAGCAGCACAAGCCCCATTGGCACTTGACCCTTTTCATCATCAGCAATGCCAATTACCGCGCACTCGGCCACCGCAGGGTGGTCGGCCACTACCTCTTCAATTTGCCCAGTAGAGAGTCGATGCCCAGCGACATTCATCACATCGTCTGTGCGCCCCATTACAAATACGTAACCGTCTTCATCGCGATAGCCACCATCACCCGTCAAATAAAATCCTGGATATTGGCTCCAATAACTTTCTTCATAGCGGTCATGGTCACCCCAAACCGTGGAGAAAGAACTGGGCGGCATTGGCTCTTTTATAACAATCGCGCCCTCTTGGTTAGGGCCTAGCTCTTGGCCAGCCTCATCTAAAATGCGCAAATCCCAGCCCGGTGCTGGCAAAGTACAAGAACCGGCCTTGCACTCAAGTAATTCGATCCCCGCCATATTTGCGCAGATAGACCAACCAGTTTCAGTCTGCCACCAATGGTCGATAATCGGCACGTCAAGGTGCGCTTGTAACCAATGATAGGTAGGCGGATCTAAGCGCTCGCCCGCCACAAATTGATACTCCAAGTTAGAAATGTCGTAATGAGCAAGTAATTTACAATCCGGGTCCTCTTTCTTCATTGCGCGAAATGCTGTGGGCGCAACAAAAAAGCTCTTCACCTTATGCTCTGCCAGTACTCTCCAAAATGCACCTGCATCGGGTGTGCGCACGGGCTTGCCTTCAAAAAGAATAGTCGTGCAGCCCGCGAACAGCGGCCCATAAACAATATAGGAATGTCCGACAACCCAACCCACGTCGGACGCAGCCCAATAAACGTCGCCTATCCCAACGTTATATATCGCCTGCATACTGTAGCGTAACGCAACCGCGTGACCGCCGTTATCTCTGACAATGCCCTTGGGTTTGCCTGTGGTTCCCGAGGTATACAAGACGTATAGCGGGTCGGTTGCCGCCACGGGAACGCAATCCACTGGCTGGGCTTGTTGCTGCCATGTCTGCCAGTCTAGATCTCGACCAGGCAGCAAAGTTGCCAGGGCTTGTGGTCGCTGCAACATCACCACATACGCTGGCGAGTGCTCGGCAATTGCAATTGCATCGTTTAGCAAAGGTTGATAAGGAATTACTTTATCTACCTCTATGCCACAAGAGGCGGCCATAATGACTTTGGGTAACGAATCATCAATACGCATAGCCAGTTCCCGGGGTGCGAAACCGCCAAATACCACTGAGTGGATGGCGCCAATACGCGCACAAGCCAACATAGCAACTGCGGTTTCCGGCACCATTGGCATATAGATAATGACCACATCGCCCTTTGTAACGCCCAAATCCTGCAAGCCGCCCGCGACTCGAGCGGTCCAATCGCGCAATTCACTGTAGGTGTAACGCGCAACGGTATTAGTCACAGGGGAGTCATAAATCAATGCCGTTTGCTCGCCACGCCCTTGTTCGACATGATGATCTAACGCCACATAGCACGAATTCAGCTCACCGTCGGAAAACCAACGCCAAACATCATTCCGGTCTTTTTCAAGTACCTTAGTCGGCGTCCTAATCCAAGGAATTCCCCTGGCTTGTTCGGCCCAAAAGGCCTCTGGCTCTGTCAGCGAACGCTGATAGACCTGGGCGTAGTTACCTCTATTACTCGTAATAATTTCCACAGATCCCCCCAAAGGATTGCCAAACAAAATTCTTTTCAATCAGGCACAGCACTGGACGTTGTTTTTAGCTTAGTGCGGAAAAGAAAACACCGCAAACGACATAGTCCAATTTGCGGTGCTCCATAACAGTTAAGGAGATATTACTGTTGAGTGAACTTCTTAATCTGAGCAGGCTTAGGGCAGCGTGCTATAAGTTCTTTATAGGTCTTGGTGCGATTACCAATGCGCTTATGCTCGCTGTAAAAGTCTACTGCTCGCTGCCATGCTTCCACACGACCGTGCTTGGTAATAGAAACGGTTGTGTTAACAATTTTACTGCGAATTCGCGACATAACGCCAACTTGAAAAACAGGTGTTAAGGTCCCGCTTTTTTCTTTCTTCATCCGACACAAAATTCCACGAATCTGGCCACTTGGATCGAGTTGAATTTCACGATCATTTTTATCGCGATTCTTCTGCTGCAGTTCTTTCAACACTGCATCGCGCGCATCAGCAACTGCCTTAACTTCAGCACGCTTCGCTCCGCGCATTCTTTTGCTATTTTCCTTTAATGAAAAATATTCCTGATAGGTTTTTCCCTCGATTTGTCTACGTACGCGAAAACCAAAAAATCTCGGATTATCTAATAGTTCTACACTCATCGGATGCTTCCTACTTTCTATTTCAAATGACCATTACCGTTTTAACTACAAGCCAAAAGGACTTGAGTCTATGAAAGCCAGGAATACAACCTGACTCTATTCCTTCACATTGCTGTAAAGTTTAGCCTTTAGCAATTATCTGGGCGCCTTCTAACTGACCAATCTCATCATCGCTAAATCCAAACTCTTTTAACACTGCACGAGAATCTTCTCCTGGAACCCTCGCGCCTTTTACCTCTCCAGCTTTCGACCTGGAAAATCTTGGAGCTGGGGAGTGTTGCAAAACCCCGTCCACCTCTAAATAGCTGTTGCGGGCTAAACTATGAGGGTGCTCTGCAGCCTCTTTGATATTTAATACCGGCGCAAAACATACATCCGTGCCTTCCATCAACTCACACCATTCTGCGCGAGTTTTAGTTAAGAACACCTCTGCCAGCTCTGCCTTTAAAGCAGGCCACTGACTTTGGTCCATCTGCGCTGCGAACGTGACAGCGTCTAAACCGGCTTTTTCAATTAATAAGGCATAAAACTGCGGCTCTATTGAACCGATACTCACATGCTCCCCATCTTTAGTACGATAAGTATCATAAAAGTGTGCGCCGCCGTCTAACAGGTTGGTTCCGCGTTTGAGCTGAAATGTACCACTTGCTGACATAGAATAAAACATCGCCATCAAAGCTGATGTCCCGTCTATCATAGCCGCATCTACCACTTGACCCTTTCCCGACCGTGAAGTCTCTAATAAGGCACACACCAAGCCAAAAGCTAACAACATGCCGCCGCCGCCAAAATCTCCAACGAGATTAAGAGGCGGTACTGGTCTCTCGCCAGCCCGGCCCATAGCGTGCAGGGCGCCAGCTAGACCAATATAGTTAATATCGTGTCCTGCAGCTTGTGCCATAGGACCTTCTTGACCCCAGCCAGTCATACGACCGTAGACCAAACGCTCGTTGCGCGCTTGGCATTGCTCAGGACCCAAGCCCAGTCGCTCGGTAACACCTGGCCTAAAGCCCTCAAATAGAGCGTCTGCGCTTTTCACTAGGCGTAATACCGTTTCAACACCCTGTGGACTTTTCAGGTCTACCGCGATGGAACGGCGATTTCTCGCAAGCACATCTTTGGGAGCAAGACCTGATGATTGAGTTGAATTGGTTAATCGTTCGACGCGAATAACTTCTGCTCCCATATCAGCCAGCATCATGCCGCAAAATGGACCAGGACCTATGCCTGCCAACTCTATAATTTTAAATCCAGACAATGGTCCCATAATGGTCTTCTTTACCCTTTGAACTAATACTGAAAAATTTGCCGTTGAGCTGCGCCGAAGCGACGAGGATTCTAGTCTCGGTCTAGTGTACACAAACGATTAATCAATTAGCCAACCGAAATTGTACTAATAATGTGACAAACGCCAGTATTTATGGGCTTGAAATAAAAGTCATCCACTTTATTACACAAATATAAAGTCAAAAATCCAACCGATAAGCGGAGAATCTAAACTGAACTTTACCGTTATCTTAATTTTTTACTCTTAACAACCCGATCACTAACCGGTCGCTAGTTACTTCCGTACATAGTTACGCTAGTTACCCTTTAGAATTTTCATTAAAGTGATTTTAACCCAAGCCAAACCGCACAAAAAAACGTAAATATGCCCAAAGCTAAAGCATCAACACCCACATTAACGCGTCAAAGAAAGATCATTCACTGTGATTGCGACAGTTTCTATGCTTCAGTAGAAATGCGTGACGACTCATCTTTACTGCAAAAAGCCATTGCAGTCGGCGGTAGTCCGGACCAACGAGGCGTTATCGCGACGTGTAACTATAAAGCCCGAGAATTTGGCCTACATTCGGCCATGCCTATGTCTCAGGCGCTCAGGGCTTGCCCGGACTTAGTGATCATTCGACCCAACATGGCGAAATACAAATATGAGTCCCAAAGAATCCAAAAAATCTTTCTCGAATTCACTGACCTAGTAGAGCCCTTATCACTGGATGAGGCGTTTCTAGACGTTAGCAACAGCGATATTGAAGGAGGAAGTGCAACGCTCATCGCAAAAAAAATAAGGCAGCGCGTCAAAGAGGAGGTGGGAATCACAATTTCAGCGGGCATCGCCCCGAACAAATTTCTTGCAAAAATAGCCTCAGATTGGAACAAACCAGACGGACAATTCACTCTAGTGCCAGAGGAAATAGACTCATTTATGCTGAAGCTGCCAGTAAAGAAAATTTTTGGCGTGGGCTCGGTCACCGCAAAGAAAATGCGTAGTCTAGACCTTCACACATGTAAAGATCTACAAACTCAATCGTTGCCAGATCTGAGTAAACTTTTCGGTAAATTTGGAAGTCGTTTATACGACTTATGCCGAGGTCAGGATGAAAGGCCTGTAAATAACAACAGAATACGGAGATCAGTTAGCACAGAACGCACATTTGCTAGGGACCTGCCCGATGAAGGCGCATGCATTACGCCCCTGCAAGCGCTTTTTGCAGACTTGGAAGCGCGTCTAGAGAGCGCCCAATGCGCGAATTTAATCAAAGCCCGCACTATGAAAATTAGATTCAGTGGTTTCGATACCACAACAGTTTCAGTAGCAGGCCAAGAAATTAGTCCACAGATTTATCGAGATATGCTGAAGCAAGCATGGTTAAGACAACAAAAGCCCGTCAGATTATTGGGTATTGGCGTTCAACTGAAAGAAGAAGGCAGCCCACTGCAGTCAATTTTATTCGATTAATGAGCGATACCAACTCGGAGGATTGATGGAACTAAATGACAATTTTAACCTGAGAGTAACAGTTCATTCTAAAAGCCAAGCCTGGCTAACATATCCTATCGCGGGCATAGACAAACGCCTGCTGGACTGCGTTGGAGGCAGGGTAGCGAGCGACCTCATCATACTGCAACTGCCAGGGTAGAGCTTTTATAAGAGCGTCAGCCACACATTTATGCCTATGCCGCAATTTTTTTAGGTGCAACTAGGTAGAAAATTGTATGTTCGCAAAGCGCGCATATAACGGATTGCTGGCAATTAACTCATCGTGGCTACCACTCGCGATCAACGATCCCGCCTCTAATACCAAAATCCGATCAGCCTGACGCACCGTCGATAACCGATGGGCGATCACCAAGATAGTCATATCGCCCTTGAGGGCTTCAACGGACTGGCGAATATACTGCTCACTCTCCGCGTCTAGCGCACTGGTTGCTTCGTCTAGCAGCAAGAAAGAAGGCTTTAACAACAAAGCTCTGGCAATGGCCAAACGCTGTCGCTGGCCGCCAGAAAGGCCAATACCCCCTTCCCCCACCTTAGTCTCCAACCCCTTGGGCAATGCAGCGATAAAGTCTTGGGCGTTCGCGGCTTCGAGTGCGGTGGCAATCTCTTCATTCGAAGCGTTTTCTTTGGCGTAGGTCAGATTTTCTCTTAGAGAACCCGCAAAGAGCACTGGATCTTGAGGGACAAAACCAAAAGTGCCACGCAAATCTTGTAACGTTAATAATCTAATATCATCCCCGCCCAGGGTAACAACCCCAGAGTCTGGATCGTAAAATCTTTGCAGAAGATCAAACAGAGTACTCTTGCCCGCCCCAGATGGACCCACTAACGCGACCATCTCGCCGGGAGAAATAGCAAAACTCACATCCTGTAACACCGCCTGTTCTGGCCGGCTAGGGTAAGTAAAATTAACTCTGACCAGGTTTAATCGATGCAACTGATCAGGGTTAGATTGCGCACCACCGGGTCCATCTACAATAGCCCAGGGTGATTCTAAAATTTCAATCAGGCGTTCTGTAGCGCCTGCTGCGCGCTGCAAGTCACTCCAAACTTCAGATATGGCGCCCACTGAACCCGCAACAATAAAGGCATAAAATATAAATGCCGCAAGGTCGCCCGGAGAGGTATTACCTGCCAAGACATCTTGCCCGCCTACCCAAAGCAACGTGGCAATAGCACCAAAAACCAGCAACATGACCACGGCAATGAGCACTGCACGCAGCCAAACTCGCTGCAGTGACACCCGCAAAGCTTCCTCTACTCTAGAGGCAAAACTTAGCATATCTGCGTCTTGATGGTTAAAAGCCTGCACCACCTTAATGTGTCGAAAACTTTCACCTGCGTGGCTGCCTACATCAGCCAACCGATCTTGGCTAGAGCGTGACAAAGTACGCACTCGTCGACCAAAAAATATCACCGGAAGCACAACAAAGGGCACACTACCTAAAACAATCAACGACAACTTTGCGTTAGTTAAAAACAACAGCGCCATGCCGCCAAAGAACATCAGTATATTGCGCAGAGCTATGGATACAGACGAGCCAATAACCGTTTGCAGCAGCGTCGTATCCGTTGTAATTCTGGATTGAATTTCGCTGGGCGCGTTATTTTCAAAGTAGCCTGGATGCATGTGCACCAAATGATCAAACACCGCTAATCTGATGTCTGCGCTAACTCGCTCGCCCACCCAAGAAACAAAATAGAAGCGCACAAAAGTACCTGCGGTCAAAACAGTAATAAAGGTTACAAACAGCATCAGTGATTGGGTCAACATTTCAATTTCGCCACTTGCAAAGCCGCTGTCTATAACCATTCGAATGCCTTGCCCCAAAGACAAAGTAGCACTGGCGGTTACAATTAAAGCCACACTGGCGATAATCACCTGCCACTTGTAGGGCCTTAAAAAGGCCAATGCGGGCCCAAGACCGCCTAAATTCTTTGAGCTTTCACGTTCTTCTTCATTCATCGCGGCATTATGTCCATGCGACCTCCAAGTTGCACCCATAAGCGGGATTTTTTCTAAACTAACTTTTAGACCTCACAAAAAGTCACTCCAAAAACTGCTAATTAGAAGCATTGCCGGGCGATCTAAAAGCAAAATCCTTTCAACCTAAAAGATTCTCAGCCCCACTCAAGTCAGGCACTTGCGCTTGCCAAAGAGTGCAAGGCACACTGACGAAAAGAAAAATAATCAAACTACGAGAATAATTATGCCGACAGACATACAGTGGACAGATGCCAAGGACAGCAACCACAACATTACCCGTGAATTCCGTATCCAACGCAATGGTGTGCGCGACATCACCGGTGCTTTATGGATACCCCCGGCATCAATCGACCGCAAAACGCTTATCTGCTGTGGCCACGGCGCGTCAGGTGATCGCTATCAGACACCCATAAGCCACCTAGCCGAACGCTTTGTTAACGCAGGACTTCCGGTCCTATCTCTAGACGGCCCAGTACACGGCCTACGCAAAGTTGGCGACGGCGGGCGTAGCGCGTTTTTTCCAGAGTATCAACGCGACAGTAGCTTAATAGATATGACCGATGAGTGGGCCTGCGTAGTCGACTTGATAAAGGCAGAAATGGGTATAGCAGACCTTGCGTATTTTGGGCTCTCTATGGGCTCTCTATTCGGCATCCCCTTTATCGCAAGCAGAGAAGATGTCTCAGTAGCCGCGCTTGGCTTAATGGGTGTGCAAGCAAACTTTCCCCATGGTGCAACATTGCTCAGCGATGCAGCGCATATTGAATGCCCGTTATTGTTTCTGATGCAGTTAGAGGACGAATTATTCAACCGCGAAGGGTGTCTTGATGTGTTTGACGCCTTCGCCTCAAAAGATAAACGCTTGCACGCAAATCCCGGCCTGCACCCAGAAGTACCTATGGAGGAAATCGACTTTACCTTTGACTTTATGTTCGCTCATATCAACGGCACCGAACCGAAAAAGACAATAAATATAATCTCCGACTGACAGAGCCGCAAACGGCAAAATAACATAGTAACTGTTTGCTAATTGCGCATCGCTAATCAAGGCTCAATGCGCATCAACCAATAATATACCTGCCCGCTCTTTTGGAGCATGTTGAAAAGAATAACTGGCCATTGACGCTGTTAATTAGGGTGCCGTTACAGGTGATCAAATTAAACATCTACGGTAGGGACTTTTGCAGACATAAAAGTCCAAATATTCATCAGAAACCCAAAATCCAAACGCGAAGTTTGATCTGGTTCAGAAACTCCAACTGATCTCGGATTAGAGGCGAAAGTTAATTTTTGGTTAGCGTCAAACTCTAACAATGAGATCGAGGAGATTACGCAGTCGGTAAAACGTTATTTGTCGTTTTGGCCATCTCAAACCGTTATTTGTGTCTTATACCAAGAAGCACTAAAACCACTTACCTTAAGTTAGACAACGCAAAATTGTTTAACTTTTCATTGAGGTTAATGGGACTAACTCGTTAAGGTGCACAATCTCAAAGAACCACCGAAGAAAAGCCAAAATAGCTCAACAAAAGGTATATGGATTGAAAATCGCCTAGAGCGATTATTACGCAGGATACGACGAGGACCGAAATGACTGACATGACCGAACTTGAATATTTAGAAACAGAAACAGGCGAAAAACCGGTTGGTTGCGTCATATGGATGCACGGACTTGGTGCTGACGCTAGTGACTTTGAGCCACTAGTGCCTATGCTACCGCTGAACCAACCCCTGCGCTTTGTCTTTCCCAACGCGCCGATACGCCCCATCACTGTGAATGGCGGCGCAGAGATGCGTGGTTGGTACGATGTGGACCCAAGCTCTTCTGTGGTCGGTGGCAAAGATATTAATGAGTCAGCAGAAGCCATTCGGGTTTTAGTAGAAAATGAAATAACCAATGGCTTTAAATCTAGCCAAATAGTGTTGGCAGGATTTTCTCAGGGCGGTGTTATTGCCCTAGAACTTGGTTTGTGTACAGATCAGAAAATGGCGGGTATATTGGCACTATCTACCTACGTACACGACCATCAGCGCCTCACTGATCGGGTCGGGTTTGTCAATATCGATACACCCATATTTATGGCGCATGGCGTCAATGACCCGGTTATCCCAATTACGCGCGCCATTACTTCGCGCCAAACATTATTGGATCTGGCATACCCTGTTGAATGGCAAGAATACGCTATGGGCCATCAGGTTTGTCCTCAAGAAATTAAGCATATAGGCCAATGGCTAAATCAGATTTATCAAAACTAGTTGCCCTACTACCCAGTCCTGAGGCTTGGGTAAATACGGCGCTGCAAGACTTTGAGAGATTTCTGCAAGATCATGCATCTGCAGAAAAAAAAGCATCTGGTATGGCCTTAAGCATGGCTTCTCACTACCCAGATCGTTTAGATCTGGTCAGTGCCATGGTCGATTTAGCAGTGGAAGAACTCAATCATTACCGCGAAGTGATGCGCCTTTTATTAGGCCGAAAAATCGGCCCCAGCGCAGATCGCAAAGACGCCTACGTTACTCAATTAAATAAGCAGGTACGTAAAGATGCCGAGTATTTTTTACTCGACAGATTATTGGTTGCTGCAGTGGTAGAACGCAGGGGCGCCGAACGATTTGGCCTTATTGCCAAGCATATTACTGACCCAGAGATGAAAAGGTTTTACGCCGCTATTACCTCCAGCGAAGAGCGGCACTGGCAGTTATTTGTGCAACTGGCGTGGGCTAATTGTGCAACTGGTGACATCGAACAACGCTTCAATGAATTGGCGACCTACGAGAACAACTTGGTCAGCACGCTGCCCGTTGCCGCGACCCTACACTGATTTAGGTAATTGGGTAAAATATGAAGGACCCAATTGAGCAATACCTAAGCAGTCACGCAGAACCCGAGGCCGCGGACCCACAACTTTTACAAGCATCAGCCCTTGCGGCTAAAAGCACCTACGCCCGATGTTTGGTAGTTCCCGCTTTCGATGAGGCAGAGGATTTTCTGTCTTGCCTATTGCGCAACATCAGTGATCGACAAGATTTGCTCGTGATCGTTGTCGTAAACGCGCCCAAAAATGAAGGGCAAACAGGCTATACCCCTGAACCAACCCAGCGCACACTAAGGCTGCTACAAGCCCTGCTAACACCGAACGCAAAGCACACCCGAGACTGTGGCAGGTTAATAATTGATCGGGTTAGTTTTAAAAGGCAAATACCGCATAAGCAAGGTGTTGGATTAGCTCGAAAGATCGCCAGCGACGTAGCTCTCGCACTTTACCACAGAGGCCGCATCTCCTCACCATGGATCTACCAGACCGATGCCGATGCATGCTTACCCCAGGACTACTTCACTACCCCCATGCCAAAACGGGGATGCGCCATATTCCCCCACCGGCACATCAGTGATGACGACGAGGTTAATGCTGCCGCCCGGCTCTATGACTTACATATGAGTTATTTTGTCGCCGCATTGAGAAAATACGGTAGCACCTATGCCCACCCCAGCCTTGGAAGCACGCTGAGCATTCATGCCAAGGACTACGCCAGCGTCAGAGGCTATCCAAAACGTAGCGCTGGCGAAGATTTTCATATCCTAAACAAGTTAAGCAAGGTCACACCGCTAACCCTTTTGCCTAGCCCAAGCATTGACGTGCAAGCCAGAACATCGACCAGAGTCCCTTTTGGTACTGGTCCAGCATTAAGTCGAATCATCGAAAATTTACGCCAGCAACCAGATGGCAGCGGTTATTTGAGCTACAACTATAAAAGCTTTGCGCTTTTAGCCAAAGGTTTAGCTGAGCTAGACGCCGCCTGCCAAAATCCACCAAGAATTGAGTTCAGCTTGGCGGTCGGCGAAATCCTCAATGAATTGGGTTTACAGAAAGTTTTACCCCGACTATCAGACACAAACTTCCCGCCAACTCAGCGCCAAAGGATAGCTAACGAATGGTTCGACGCTCTAAAAACCCTACGCTTTCTCCATCTTGCTAAACGCTTTAACCCAGATAAATCGCTGCTCGAAACTCTTCGATTTGAAGCTAGAGAACTACTACTGGTGATTGAGTAACCAATCCGGCTATCTGCGACCAAAACCGTGCTTGGTTTAATCACCACTAGCAACCACTGAGCGCACCTAAATCTGCCGCATAATTAGCAGTTAACAGTGGCGGACAATCCCCGTAGACTGACATCTCCCTGAGATTAGGCTGCCCTTAGGAAAAAACAGTACAAGCCTCAAATACTCACAAGCTTTCTATTTTCTATCAGGTAGAGATCACCCGATGGCCACAGTTTTTATTGACGGACAAGTAGGCACAACTGGTATCGAAATCAGCGAGCGATTAAGTAGTCGCGCAGATATCGAATTGATTAGTTTGGGCACTGATGAGCGCAAAAGCCCGTCGGCACGCACACGCCTGATGCAACAAGCTGATGTTGCAATTCTATGCCTGCCAGATGACGCCGCAGTCGAGTCTGTCGCGTTAGCAGACAGCAAAACCAGAATACTTGATGCAAGCACTGCACATCGTACTCACCCAGACTGGACATACGGACTGGCAGAACTCAGTACAACAGCTCGTGAGGAAATTGCCAATGCGCAGTTTGTCTCCAACCCAGGCTGCTACTCCCAGGGTTTTATATTACTGATAAGGCCCCTTATCCAAGCTGGCCTGCTGCCGACCAGCACACCACTACGTTGCCACGCCCTATCTGGCTATTCCGGTGGCGGCAGACAAATGATCGAAAAGTTTCGTGACTTTTCGCCAAAACAGGCAGATACCCTCGGCGTACAGAGTTATGCACACCGCCAGCAGCATAAGCACCTGCCCGAGATGCTTAAGTACAGTGGCACCGCTATCCAACCCATATTCACTCCCAGTGTTGCCAATTACTACAAAGGCATGTTGGTAGAGGTGCCCTTATTCACAAGCGAGCTAGCTAACTCATCGCCAGAGCAAGTGCACGAAGTTCTTTCGCAGCGTTACATCAACGAACCCTTTATCAACGTTGCATCGCTTGGCGCTGAAGAACTCCTGGACTGCGGCTTCCTAAACCCAACAAGCTGCAATGACAGCAACCGAATAGATCTCATAATAATGGGCGATGCCCGGCGCGTCATTCTCTGCGCGCGTTATGACAACCTCGGCAAAGGCGCGGCTGGCGCAGCCGTACAAAACTTAAATATTATGCTTGGTATA
>CAJWNY010000073.1 GCA_913043815.1 uncultured Gammaproteobacteria bacterium | reverse complement strand
AACTTGTAAAGGCGGATTCAAATTTTTTTGAAAAATAAGTTCTGGGTAAAGTGATCGGTTTAAATATGACTATCGGGCAAGAGTAAAGTTCTAATTGCTCATTCGAATGTCGCGTCCAACTATTAACATAACGTGAGGTAAGTCCCGTGTCAGATATGGGAAAAAATATAGTTCTTTGGCTAGTCATCTTGGCTGTTTTGCTGACGGTGTTTAATAAATTTGATGTGGCGCCTCAAACCCCAGAACTCGGTTATTCAGATTTTCTGCTGGACGTTGAGCAAGGGCAAATAAGTAAGGCCACTATTCAGGGCGATAAAATATACGCGGAGGACACTTCGGGCAACAAGTTCACGGTTACGCGTCTATCCAGTGATCTGGTGTTAACCGATCGTCTGCGTGATGGTGGAGTGGACTTCACCGTGGCGCCAGAAGAAAAACAAGGTTTTTGGACCCAGCTGCTGATTGCCAGCTTCCCAATATTGATTATTTTGGCTGTAGCAATGTTTTTCATGCGCCAGATGCAAGGCGGCGCTGGTGGGCGTGGCGGACCAATGTCTTTCGGTCGAAGTAAAGCAAAGCTGCTGTCCGAAGATCAGATTAAGACAACTTTTGCTGACGTTGCGGGCGTAGATGAAGCGAAAGAGGAGGTCCAAGAACTAGTGGAATTCCTCCGCGATCCGGGCAAGTTTCAGCGTCTAGGGGGGCACATTCCTCGCGGCGTGTTGATGGTGGGCCAGCCGGGTACCGGTAAGACCCTACTTGCAAAAGCGATTGCGGGGGAAGCAAAAGT
Source organism: uncultured Gammaproteobacteria bacterium (assembly GCA_913043815.1). Lineage (GTDB taxonomy): Bacteria > Pseudomonadota > Gammaproteobacteria > Pseudomonadales > Azotimanducaceae > UBA4421. The sequence continues at coordinate 11,944 of CAJWNY010000073.1, read as the reverse complement.
GCCGTTCTTCTCAATCTCAGGGTCGGATTTTGTTGAAATGTTTGTCGGCGTAGGCGCATCCCGTGTTCGCGATATGTTCGAACAAGCCAAGAAGCAGGCGCCCTGTATTATCTTTATCGATGAGATCGACGCCGTAGGTAGGCATCGCGGTGCCGGAGTAGGTGGCGGTAACGATGAGCGTGAACAAACTTTGAACCAGCTGTTGGTAGAAATGGACGGTTTTGAAGGTAACGATGGCGTTATCGTTATTGCAGCGACTAACCGCCCTGATGTTCTAGACCCGGCTTTATTGCGCCCTGGTCGCTTCGATCGCCAGGTGGTAGTTGGTCTGCCCGATATTCGTGGTCGAGAGCAAATAACCAAAGTACACATGCGTAAAGTACCTATAGCTGACGATGTGGATGCGAGCATTATTGCACGCGGAACACCCGGGTTCTCCGGCGCTGATATTGCCAACTTAGTTAACGAGGCAGCGCTCTTTGCCGCAAGAGCAGGCAAGCGATTAGTCGCGATGGAAGAGTTTGATAAGGCTAAAGACAAGATCATGATGGGCGCAGAGCGCAAATCTATGGTGATGTCAGAGCGCGAAAAGCGCAATACTGCGTACCATGAAGCAGGCCACGTAATCGTTGGTCGTTTGGTGCCTGAACATGATCCGGTTTACAAGGTATCGATTATTCCTCGCGGGCGGGCGCTTGGTGTAACCATGTTTTTGCCGGTCGAGGACCGTTACAGCCTAAGTCGCCAAGGGATTCTCTCGCAGATCTCCAGTCTCTTTGGTGGACGAATTGCTGAAGAAATGATCTTGGGTGCTGAAAACGTCACTACTGGTGCTTCCAACGATATTCAAAGGGCCACCTCATTAGCCAGAAATATGGTAACAAAATGGGGTCTCTCGGAGCGTATGGGGCCATTGATGTATGATGAAGATGATGGCGAGGTCTTTTTAGGTATGTCTGCCGGTGCGAACAAAAAGAGCCATTCACCTGATACGGCTCGAGCAATAGACGAGGAAGTTAGATCTATTGTCGACGGTTGCTATAATGAGGCGGAAAGGCTGCTCACTGAGAACCTTGATAAGTTGCATGTTATGGCTGAAGCGTTGGTGGAATTCGAAACGTTGTCGGCAGATCAGTTAGACGACATTATGGCGGGCGCAAAACCTCGTCATCCTAGTGATACGCCGCCGGCTGAAAAGTCGGATCGTGGCGACACACAGTCACCTATCGGTGGTCCAGCGGAAGAAAGCTAAGATGATCTCGCCGCGCCTGCTTCGCTGCGCGGAAAGACAGCTAGATTTACAACACTCTCGGGTCATGGGGGTGTTGAACATCACCCCTGATTCTTTCTCTGACGGCGGCAATCTTTACGGCGACGCCCAACTTCCCCTTGATAAGATCCTTGTTAATGCCCAACGCATGATCGACGAGGGGGCTTCGGTGCTTGACGTCGGTGGGGAATCCAGTCGCCCGGGCGCTCAGTCTATCTCTACTGCAGAAGAAATTCGTCGTGTACTTCCTGTGGTAGAAGCCTTGAACGAGCTGGACTGCATTATTTCTGTGGACACGCGCAACGGCGAAACGGCCAAAGCAACTATCGACGCCGGTGCGCATATGATAAACGACATCAGTGCTGGGGCAGACCCTGCCGTGATGACTGCAGTAGCAAATTCTGAAGCAGCTTACGCGTTGATGCATATGCAGGGTTTGCCTGAGACTATGCAAAATAATCCACTCTATGAAAAAGTTGTTAATGAAGTAGCTCAATTCTTACGGCTGAGGTATGAAAATTGTTTGAGCCAAGGCATTGCCGCAGATCGATTGCTTGTTGACCCCGGATTTGGCTTCGGTAAATCCTTGCAGCATAATTTGCAATTGCTAGCTCACATTGAAATGTTGCGCATAGACGACGCGCCGATTTTAGTGGGCATTTCTAGAAAGTCTATGCTTGGGCAAATTACTGGCCGCGATGTGGAAGGTCGTTTGGCAGCAAGTGTTGCAGCGGCAGTCTTAGCCGTTCAATTTGGAGCGGACTTGGTTCGGGCCCACGACGTTAAAGAAACGGTGGACGGACTAAAGGTCTGCTCGGCGTTAACTACGGCGAACTAAATTACTTTTGTCTAGCCAGTAGGCAATTCAGAAAATTTTTGAATGACTTCGCTGTTTTGGGCTGTAGGTGAAGGAAAATAATGTTCGGTCGCGACCTTTTTGTCGCAGGCCTATAAGGAAAAAGTAGATGGGGCAGAAGTACTTTGGCACTGACGGTATTCGTGGTCGAGTAGGGACCTATCCCATTACCCCGGAATTCTGTTTGCGTCTCAGTTGGGCTGTGGGTAAAGTTTTTGCGGGCCAAGACCGTCGCGCTAGAGTGCTCATTGGTAAGGACACTCGCATTTCCGGATATATGTTGGAATCAGTCATTCAATCCGGATTGGTGTCTGCTGGCGCAGACGTCAGCCTGCTCGGCCCCATGCCCACGCCCGCCATTGCTTACCTCACGAGAGCCTTAGGTGCAGATGCAGGCATTGTTATCAGCGCATCTCATAACCCCTATTACGATAACGGCATTAAATTCTTCGATCGTCACGGCAGTAAGTTGAGTGATGAAATCGAGCAAGAAATCGAAGCGACATTAGAGACATTTATGGTTTGCGAAGATTCGGAAAGTTTGGGCCGAGCCTCGCGTATTACTGATGCGCCAGGGCGTTATGTAGAATTTTGTAAAAGTTGCGTAAGCAGCGACTTCAGCTTGCGCGGTACGCGGATGGTTATTGATTGTGCAAATGGCGCGACCTATGGCGTTGCAGCAAAAGTGTTTGAGGAATTGGGAGCAGAGGTTGTTGTGATGTTCGCTGATCCTGACGGCTTCAATATCAATGATGATTGCGGTTCTACCCACGCTGAAAATTTGCAGCTCCGCGTTTTAGCCGAGGGCGCCGACCTTGGTATTGCTTTTGACGGCGATGGAGATCGGCTGGTCATGGTAGATCATGAAGGCAGACTTGTAGATGGCGATGAAATCGTTTTTGGTATTGCCCAAAGCCGTAAGCTAAATAAAAAGCTCAGGGGTGGTGTCGTTGGCACCGTTATGAGTAACTTTGGCTTGGAAAAGGCGTTAGAGAATCTTTCTATTCCCTTTCTCCGCGCAAATGTTGGCGATCGTCACGTTTTAGAGTTAATGAAAAAGAAAAAGTGGGTGATAGGTGGCGAGCCCTCTGGGCATATTTTGACTATGGATTTGACGACTACCGGGGACGCCATTGTTGCTGCCTTGCAGGTTTTAGTGTCTATGGGTGTTGGAGAGGATCAACAGAGCCTTAAAGAACTGGTTTCTGGTATGCATAAGGCGCCACAAATTTTGCTCAACGTCGAAGTGGCATCGCCAGGTTTAGTTGCACAGAGCGAGTCGATGCAAGCAGCCATAGCGGATCAAATTAAAGTGTTGGAAGGGCGTGGCAGGGTTGTAGTGCGAGCATCCGGCACCGAATCATTGCTGCGGGTCATGGTAGAAGGGGATAACGAGTCTGAGGTGAAGCAGATAGCGCAGGCGCTGGTCCAGCATGCGGTTGATGTAGTTATACCAACCGGTAAATAGTGCTTTTTGCCCGCCAATGCTGAAAGGTGAACTCTGCCCTCACGATACTGCGAGGGTTCTTCATAAATAGTAGCGTCCAACCCTCTCTTACTTGTCACCGTGAAGAGGCGAGAATATGTCTGCTCAATGCTACAGAACTCCAACAGAACAGTAACGTGGTGCACTGGTTGGCGTGGAACTTTTCTTTTTTTAGGTAGCTTATGTTTTCTAAATATTCGGGACGCTTACAGGGCGACTGGCCCTATAGAGCAGGTCGCACGTCTATTTTTTATGGCTGGGTCATAGCGTTCATTTCTACGCTAGGATTATTGTTTAGCGTGCCTGGGCAGACTATGGGCATGGCAGTGTTCGCCGATGCTTTTATTGCGTCATTTGGTTTGTCACGCACCGAGCTGTCCCTCGCCTACATGCTAGGCACTATTGGCAGCGCGTTACTTTTAACCAAGGCTGGTCGTCTATACGACCAGTTGGGCGCGCGTATTATGCTTAGCGCATCAGCTTTGGGATTAAGTTGGGCGCTGGTATTTATCAGTAATATTGACCTAGTTGCTCAACAAGTTTTGCAGTGGATAGACGTTGATTTATCGGCCATTACCTTTCCACTGATTTTGCTGGGTTATTTTGGGGTTCGTTTCTGTGGCCAGGGTGTTATGACCAGTGTCAGTACCAATATGCTATTGCTTTGGTTTAGGCGAAATAGGGGGCGGGTGCTTGGTTTTCGTGGGATTTTTATCTCTTTGGGCTTTTCTCTATCGCCGGTTCTACTAGCAGCGCTCATAGATGACTTTGGATGGCGTGATTCGCTTTTATTGCTAGCGGTAGTAGTAGGGCCGGGATTTGCATTGCTCACATTATTAGCGGTTCGAGACAGGCCGGAAGTGTGTGATTTGCAGGTGGATGGCGGCCACGTACAGCCAAAGATCGAACAATTAACTGCCACACCCTCTGATTCGAGCAGAGGTCCAGATTTTAGGTTCAAGGCGAGTTCAAATGAGAACTTCGATCTCGGTGTAGCTCAAGTCAAGCGTAACCCGGTTTTTTGGCTATATTCATCCGCGTTGTCTATGCACGCACTTTTTGGCACGGCTGTAACATTTCACATAGTCGCTATTTTTGCTGAAGCTGGCAGAACGAGGGATGAGGCTTTCGCCTATTTTATACCCCAAGCCGTTATTACAGTTTTAGTTAACTTAGCCTCGAGCACGTTGGCTGACTATATGCGGCTTAAACCTTTTTTGCTGATGATGTTGGTAAGTTTTTTGTTGGGCGCTGTGGGTTTAATGAATTTACAAACTAATACAGGTTATTGGTCGCTTGTAGTTGGGTTTGGTGTAGGCAGCGGTTTGTGGGGAACATTGTCCAATTTGGTTTTTATTCGTCAATTTGGTGCCGCTCACCTTGGCGAGATCACTGGTTTAAACACCGCCTTTACTGTTTTTGGTAGTGCTATTGGACCACTCATGTTCAGTGTTGCGTTAGACCTTACAGGCAATATGTTTAATGCTGCACTAGTTTGCGCTGGGTTATTATTAGTTTTGTTGATGTCTGCTTTATTGGTCCGCCAGCCGTTAGATCAAATACCCTCTGCACTGTTTAAGAGTGATCAAAAGTAGGGAAGAATGGGCGGGCAGTGATTTGAGGGGCGCAGATTTAAATAATAAATTTTAGTGTGCGTTGTTTCTTAAAGCATTTATTGGTTAGTGTTCCCAGCGTTCATAGTCTGCTCAGCGCTTGGAAAAACTCAGGACAGCGTATAACATAGCGCGCCGCGCAAGTCGGGTTGAGTTCGAAGAGGTTTGGATGCGCAGGTATTTGATTGCAGCTAACTGGAAGATGCACGGGTCGCTTGAGATGGTGCACAAGTTTGCGGAGAGCTTTGATCAGGATGTTGATCTAGGCGCGGACGTGGTTTTGTTTCCGCCCGCGGTCTATCTGAATGCAATGCAAGGGTTGACCTCTAAATTTGTGCAATCCGGTGCGCAAGATTTAGGCGTGGCGTTGCAGGGTGCACATACAGGAGAGATAGCGGCCTCAATGATCAAAGACGTTGGCTGCTCATGGGTTATAGTAGGGCACTCTGAGCGCCGCAATGACCAGGGCGAATCGGATGCGCTGGTTGCGCAAAAGTTTGCCTCGGCAATTGCTGCGGATTTGCGCCCTATTGTTTGTGTGGGCGAGACGTTAGCGCAAAGAGACGCGGGTGGTGCTTTCGCCGTAGTCAGCAAGCAGCTGCGAGCCATTATCGATTTGTGCGGGGTGTCGGTTTTGGTCAAAGGTGCAATAGCTTACGAACCACTTTGGGCTATTGGCACGGGGCTGACAGCAACACCTGAGCAGGCTGGGCAGATGCACGCTTCAATTCGAGAACTGATTGCAGTGTTGGATAAAGATACAGCGAAAGCAACGCGTATTATTTATGGCGGTAGCGTAAACCCGGAGAATGCTGGGTTAATGTTTGCCCAAGAAGAGATCGATGGTGCTTTGGTAGGTGGAGCCTCGTTGCAGGCGCATAGTTTTGCAGCGATTATCGCTGCGTTATAGCCCCTTAGGCACGGTGTTTTGCACATGGTCCATTTATGGTGCTATGCGATTTAACAGAGGGAATCTTTAGTGGGTTCGCAGATAGAGAGAAGATAGATGTCGACTTTAGAAACAGTGTTGTTGTCCTTACTGGTAGTGGATGCGGTTGCATTGATCGTGCTGATTTTGGTTCAACAAGGCAAGGGCGCAGATGTAGGCGCAGCTTTTGGTAGCGGTTCATCCAATACAGTGTTGGGCAGCGCGGGTGGTGGCAATTTAATGACTCGGGTCACAACTTGGTTAGCAATTGCTTTTTTCGTTTTAGCCTTTGGCCTGGCTTACACCGCTAAAGAGCGTGCAGCGCAAGTGAATTCCCTCGGCATTCCTCAGGTTGTAGAACGCGCTGGTGACCTTCCTGACGCTATCGCTGCGCCAGTTGAAGAGCGGCCTAACGGCGACATCCCAGGGCTTTAGGGTTTATCGGATCTTAGTTGTTTGGATCCCGGTTGTCTGGATGTCAGTCGGGAGGTTTTTCAGGTAATTGTTAGTGAATATGCCGGAGTGGTGAAATTGGTAGACACGCTACCTTGAGGGGGTAGTGGGCTTATGCCCGTGCGAGTTCGAGTCTCGCCTTCGGCACCATCATTAGATACGTAACTAAGCAAACTCGCTTGTTTTGGAAGAACTTTGTGCAAGCATTTTCTAAGCCCCAGATTTCCAAGCTGCAAAACTATTTCCATATCTCAGTTGGATAATGTTGCTTGCTGTCGTGATCCTCCGCGATGGTCGTGTTTCGCGGTATTTGCTGCGCAAAATATACTGCTACCGGGTTATTCGGCCTTTTTCTCGAAAATAGGGCGATCCTTTTGATAAATAAGAGACTATTGCTTGCGCAGTTCGGGTTAGATCCATATAATTCCGCTCCCAATTGTTGCGGGGTGGAGCAGTCTGGTAGCTCGTCGGGCTCATAACCCGAAGGTCGTGGGTTCAAATCCTGCCCCCGCTACCACTATTGGTTAAGTCCTTTGTCAAGGGCTCTTGGTTAGCTGTTAATGAGATAGTTACATTGGCGCAAGGTGGCGTGAATCTTGTGTGAAAGGATGTGTTGAAGGCAGTATGCTCAAGCTCTTTTTCGATTATGGTGTGGTTTGGCCGCTGAATTAGTTAGTAGAGTTAGAGTCACGAAAATGAGATGGGCTATAGGCCCATTTTTTGTGCCAGTAGAAAAAGTGGGCGTTTGAGCAAGTTGTTTTTATTCAAACGTAATTGGCCCTACTGAAGCCATGCTTGATTTGATCGGGTTATACGTTTGAATAACAAAGAATTGCAGATTGATGAATTAATAACGCCCACAGTGGAATCTTTAGGTTGCACGGTTTGGGGCGTGGAATACATCAGTCAGGGTAAGCACAGTGTGCTTCGTGTGTACATCGACGGTGAAGACGGAATAAACGTTGATTTGTGCGCAGAAGTAAGTCGTCACGTAAGCGATCTTCTAGATGTGGAAGAAATGATGCCAATGGCTTATACCTTAGAAGTTTCCTCTCCGGGAATGGATCGCTTGCTCTTTAAAGAAGCTCAGTTCTTAGAATGTATGGGTGAGCGGTTAGAGGTTCGGCTGAATTTCCCATTTGAAGGCCGAAAAAAAATTATTGGCCTTTTGGCTGGGATAGAAGACCGGAACGTAGTTTTACAGGAAGCAGAGGAAGAGTATCTGCTGCCATTAGAAAATATCCAAAAAGCGCGTATTGTGCCGAATTTTGGTTGAGGTAAGGGCGAAGCATGAGTAAAGAAATACTCTTGGTGGTTGAATCCGTCTCCCATGAGAAAGGGGTTCCCAAGGAAGTTTTGTTTGGCGCCATTGAGTCGGCACTGGCTATGGCGACCAAGAAACGTTATGGCGAATTTGCCGAATTTCGTGTGGTTATCGACCGCGAGAGCGGCGAATACGAAACCTTCCGCACATGGGAAGTGGTTGATTTTGAAGTAGTGGTTGCCGACCCCGAGCAGGACGCTAATCCAGACGCTCAGATTGATATCGAGCAAGCCTTAGTCAAAGATCCACAAATTGCGCTTGGCGACTTTGTAGAAGAGCAGGTTGAGTCCGTCGGCTTTGGTCGTATTGCTGCACAGACTGCCAAGCAAGTGATTGTTCAGAAGGTTCGTGAGGCTGAGCGAGCACAAATTATTGAAGCCTACGAATCTCGTTTGAATGAGTTAGTTAGCGGGACCGTAAAGAAAATGGGCCGTGACAGCGTCATCATTGATTTGGGCAATAATGCCGAAGGTATTTTAACTCGAGAGCACTTAATCCCTCGCGAAGTATTTCGAGTAGGTGACCGTCTTCGTGCGATGTTGGTGGAGATTCGTCCCGAAAATCGTGGACCACAATTAATTTTGTCGCGCACTGTGCCCTCTATGCTCATAGAGTTATTTAAGGTGGAGGTGCCTGAAATTGCCGAGGAAGTGATTCAAATTCGCGGTGCTGCAAGAGATCCAGGCTCGCGAGCTAAAATCGCTGTACGTACCAACGATGGACGGATTGATCCTGTTGGTGCTTGTGTGGGTATGCGGGGGTCTCGCGTCCAAGCCGTTTCGGGTGAACTGGCGGGTGAGCGCATTGATATTGTTCTTTGGGACGATAATCCTGCACAACTTACGATTAACGCTATGGCGCCGGCTGAAGTAGCCTCTATCGTCCTAGACGAAGAAACTCACAGCATGGATATAGCCGTGACGGAAGAAAATTTGGCTCAAGCTATTGGTCGCGGCGGACAAAATGTTCGTTTAGCGAGTGATTTGTGCGGTTGGTCATTGAATATCATGACTGAGGGTGAGGCGTCTCAGAAGCAAGAAGAAGAAACCACTAAATTCGTTAGTGAATTTATGGATGCTCTATCCGTAGACGAAGACGTTGCTGGGGTTTTGGTCGAAGAAGGCTTCACAACACTAGAAGAAATTGCTTATGTGCCTATTGAAGAAATTGTGGCCATTGACGGGTTTGATGAAGAAATTGTCGGTGAATTGCGCAATAGGGCGAAAGACGCGCTACTAACGAAGGCAATTGCCAGTGAAGAAGCCCTAGGCGATCGCGCGCCAGCTGAAGATTTGCTGACTATGGAGGGTATGACTAGAGAGCTAGCATTTAGGCTTGCTGAGAACGAAGTAGTTTGCATGGAAGACCTTGCTGACCTAGCTGTTCCAGAGCTATTAGATATCGAGCCAGACCTCGGTGACGAAGAAGCGGCCAAGCTGATTTTAAAGGCTCGTGAGCCTTGGTTTGCAGAAGAGAAAGATGCAGCTAAAGACAGTGCTGCGGCAGATACGATAATGAAATAAGGAATCGCGGCTCTGACTTATTGGCAGAGCGGTAGGAGTGATTGATGGCTGAAGTAACAGTAAAACAACTAGCAGATACGGTTGGTGCGCCGGTAGAGCGTTTGCTCAAGCAAATGCAAGAAGCCGGCTTGTCCCATCAGACTGAGGGCGATGTTGTTAGTGAAGAGCAGAAGCAGGTTCTGTTGGGCTTCTTAAAGAGAGGTCACGGTGAGAGCGAAAAGCCGGCTGAAAAAATCACGCTGAAAAGAAAAAGCACAGGTACCCTTAAGTCTGGTCAAGGCCGCACGGGTAGGGATGTAACCGTTGAAGTTCGCCGTAAGCGCACATACGTCAAGCGCAGCGAATTAGCCCAAGAAGGTTCAGAACTGGCTGCGGGAGCAGACGCGCCAGTAAATGTTGCTCAAAGTGAGCTAGAGGCGCGTCGGATTCACGAAGAAGAAGCTTTGCGCAAAGGGGCTGAAGAGTCCGCGCGCAAAGCAGAGCAAGATCGCAAAGAAGAATCAGAGCGTCGTCAGGCCGAAGAAGTAACTCAGCGCGAAGAAGAGGCGCGCAAAGAGCAAGAACGTCAAGCTCAAGAAAAATCTGATAAAGAACAAACTGCTGGATCGGCTGCTGTTCCGAAATCTGCCCCAAAGGCATCGGTTTCAGCTGCTGACGTGCAGGCTAAAGAACAATCAGATCAACGCGGCGGTAAGCGCACTCGCGGACGCGAGCGACCTGCCGCAACAGCGGGTGGTGGTGATAAGGGCCAAGGCCGTCGTCGCGAATTAAGCTTAAAATCAGAAAGGCGCTTCAAGAAACGACCAACGCGCCGCAGTACCGGCCTGCACGTTGACCAGCAAGGTGGCGAATTTAAGCCGACAGAATTTATTTCTCGTGAAGTGGAAGTCGGCGAAGTTATATCAGTGGGAGATTTGGCCCAAGGTATGGCAGTTAAAGCCAGTGAGGTAATTAAAACACTGATGGGTATGGGCGTTATGGCCACCATTAACCAACCTATTGATCAAGATACTGCCACATTGGTTGTAGAGGAAATGGGTCACCAGATTAAGATAGTTAGCGAAGATGTTCTCGAAGAAAAGCTTGTTGCCTCGCTGGTGATCGAAGGTGATGTGAGCGGTCGCGCACCTGTTGTGACGGTTATGGGACACGTGGACCACGGTAAAACATCATTGCTTGACCGCATTCGTGACGCTCGAGTAACCACGGGCGAAGCCGGTGGCATTACACAACATATTGGCGCTTACAGCGTGGCTACCGATAGCGGGCAAATTACATTTATTGATACGCCGGGTCACGCTGCGTTTACATCAATGCGCGCTCGCGGCGCGAAGGTAACCGATATCGTTGTTTTAGTTGTTGCGGCTGACGATGGCGTGATGCCACAGACAGTGGAAGCTATTCAGCACGCTAAAGCCGCCGAGGTACCAATTATTGTTGCAATCAACAAGATGGATTTGGAAGGCGTAGATCCAGATCGAGTGACTAATGAACTCGCGTCAAAAGATGTCGTACCAGAAGCGTGGGGTGGCGAAACTCAGTTCCGCAACGTCTCAGCTATGACCGGCGAAGGCGTAGACGCACTGCTAGAAGCCATCGTACTGCAATCAGAATTACTTGAACTAGGTGCTATACAAGATGCGCCTGCTCAGGGTGTAGTTATTGAATCTCGTCTAGACCGTGGTCGTGGCCCAGTTGCGACTATTTTAGTTCAAAATGGCTCACTAAATCAGGGTGATATTGTCATTGCTGGCGAATTCCACGGTCGGGTCCGCGCAATGTTAGATGATACTGGTCAGCCTACCCAAATTGCTGGACCTTCTCAGCCGGTTGAAGTGTTGGGTCTTAATGGTACCCCGGGTGCAGGGGATGATTTTGCCGCTGTTTCTGATGAACGTTCTGCGCGAGAATTGGCAGAGTTTCGTCGTGATAAGAACCAAGAGCGCCTGCAAGCCATGCAACATGCGTCTAAACTTGAAAACATGTTCGCAAACATGGCCGAGGGCGAGAAGAGTATTTTGAAACTCGTCATTAAGGCAGATGTTCGCGGTAGTTTAGAGGCGATTATCCAATCTCTGGCGGACTTAGGTAATGACGAGGTATCGGTTCAGGTGTTGGGTTCGGGTGTTGGCGGTATCTCAGAATCCGATGCGACTATGGCGGGCACTTATGGCGCCGCGGTTATCGGCTTCAATGTTCGGACCGATAAGACAGCGAAAATGCTGCTCGAAAAATCCGGCATCGAACTTCGCTATTACAGCGTCATTTATGAACTTATAGACGACGTTAAGAAGTCCTTGTCCGGCATGTTGTCGCCAGAAATTCGTGAAGAAATTGTTGGTGTCGCAGAAGTGCGAGATGTTTTCCGTTCGCCACGTTATGGGCAAATCGCCGGTTGTATGGTTACGGAAGGAACAATTTTCCGTAATAAATCAATACGCGTGTTGCGCGACAATGTCGTAATTTATCAAGGTGAGTTGGAGTCGCTACG
>CAJWNY010000072.1 GCA_913043815.1 uncultured Gammaproteobacteria bacterium | reverse complement strand
GTTCGGTGGCTAAGCACAGCTATCGTCAATTTATTACATAAGGCCAGTATCAGTGTTTGGAAAGATTTTATTTGTTATTTTGTCTCGAGGTGAGTTTTGAGCCGGGTCGGAGTGGGTGTAGATTTTGGAACCAGTAATTCCGCTGCGGCGATTTTTGATGGTGAGACAGTGCGCCTTGTGCAACTTGAGACCCATGACTCAATTGTGCCGTCGGCTACCTATATTGATCGTACTCTAACCGCAAAAACTGGTCAGCTGGCCGTGGAGCAATACATTGCTGATAATACGGGTCGAACCGTAGAACTGATTCCCGAGGTAGTGGGTGAAACCAGTCAGTTTGTAGATGATGGCGGAGGGGATGAAATCTCTGAAGTTCAAACAGCTACGCAAAAGATTTACGGTGCACCGGTGACTGACAGTAGTCTGCAAGGCCGCTTATTTCGCGGCACTAAGCGCTTATTAGGCGATGAGGAAGTACGCCGGCTAATGGTGTTTGATCATCCGTTTAGGTTGGTGGCGCTCATTACGCCGCTGCTTTTGCGTATCCGCCAATCTATTGAGGCCGATATCGGCAGTTTTGCCAATGCGCACCTTGGCCATCCGGTGAATTTTGAGGGCAGGGACAAATTTTCTAATCAGCTTGCGATGAGTCGTCTTGGCGAGGCCTTTGGTTATGCTGGTGTTTCACAACGTAGTTTTTATCCCGAGCCAATTGCAGCCAGCGTTAGTTTTTTGCACGCCAACCCTGGCGCCCAGGGGGAAACTGTACTGTCTTTAGATTTCGGTGGCGGCACATTAGATTTTTGCTTGTTGCGTCGCCGGGGCCAAGATTTCGACGTTATCGCTACCCATGGTATCGGTTTAGGTGGCGACCATTTAGATCAGATTTTGTTTCGCCAATTACTTTTCCCTCACCTAGGTAAAGGCGAGTTGTGGAAGCGCAGGGGTTACGACCGTGATATCGAGACGCGTTTCCCGTTTGAAGAGTTTGAAGAACTCCTGGTTAATTGGGCGGTGACCTACACGCTTAACCAAAACAAATACACCACACCAGTAATGGAGCGGATTGCTGCTGGTGGTGCCAATACGATTAAATTCGAACGCCTGCGAGATATTATTAAGCACAACTTAAGCTATCTGCTATTTACCCGTATTCGTACACTTAAAGCGGATTTGTCGCGCTCTGAAGTCGCGCGTTTAGATGTGCCGGAAATTGATTTAGAAATAGAGCTTTCTCGGCGCGAATTTGAAGACATGATCAGTGAGCCGCTGCAGCGTGTTGCGCAGGCGTTGGACGTTACTGTAGCCAAAGCAGGTCTAAGAAACGATCAGGTAGATATAGTGCTGCGCACCGGTGGGTCTAGTTTAATTCCTGCGGTTCTAGGATTACTGGAGGATCGCTTTCCCGGGCGTGTGGTGGATCATGATCCCTTTACCAGTGTGGCAGCCGGCCTGGCTATTGCTAACTATCGGGGCTTGAGCTTTACGCCATAAGCCACAGCACAGGCCATAATGGACAAGCTGCGGTTTTAACTCGTGCGGCATTGCGCTTCCATTTTAGCATGTGTCCTAGGGGTCAGTTGTTTGCTAACCGGATTTAATTATGCTTTTACGCCAAGACGGTCATCCATTTATTGACGTTATTCAAACTTATTATCAAGGCTGTAACAGCCTTGATTTTACCTTAATGATGTCTACTTTTACGCCGGATATTGTTCACTACTTTGTCGATCATAGCGCTGTTGTTGGGGCTGAAGCCTTGGCGAATTACTGGTGTAAGGTTGCACCCAAAACCCAAGCCAATTGGGAGCTGGACCATGCCGTGGTGCAAGAATCTGAAGCTGTGATTGAATGGAGTATGCGTTGGGTGCCCCCGCAAACGGGTGCAGCGGAAATTCTGCGTGGCTCTGAGTGGTATGTGTTTGAGGGCGAGCGCATCAGCGAAATTCGCTCTTATCACTGCAACTATTATCTCAACGCGGTGGAGAACCGCGAGCTACATGACTTTGATTACACCGGTCGAGGTTATCGCCAGTCGTAAGAATGTAAATCTTAGACCGTCAGTCCGGCGCTGCTTCCTCTACTTCAATAGGCGGTTGCCACGTAGGGTCTAACGTAGAGAAAAATGACTTCAGCATTCGGTACGTCAAACCCCAAACAAAATGACCCCTCTCCAGCCTATAGCCGTTACAGATAGTGGGTCTGTTAGCGATGGGATAAGTGTGGGTGTCGTGTAATGAGTTGGCTAATAGCTGGTCCATTGGCGCCCAAACTACTTCAGCCACTTCGTAGTTGGGGTTAAACACCGGGTCGCCTTTGATCAAAAAAACGTGAGGTGCAATGAGCATGTTGAGTACGCGGCCTCTTGGCTGTGCACGTTCGTGATCCATTGCGCCTAGATATTCAGCGTCACTTAAGTCTAAGCCGATTTCTTCTTCGGTTTCGCGAACAGCTGCGTCTTTTAGACCGTCGTCGTTATCTTCTAAATGTCCGCCGGGAAATGCCATTTGCCCAGACCAAGGGTCACCCTCTTTGTCTGCGCGCTTTATGAACAATACATCGCACAAGGTGTCGGTGGGACGTAGGATAATTGCTACTGCCGCCTGTCGAGTGGTCGTCTGTGGTTCTACAAAACTTGGCTCGAATGCCGCCAAGTTTTTTCTGATTTTCTGAAGATTAAACACGCCTGATAGCCAAACCGAAAGATGTCATCATACATAACTGTGGGGGCAGGGTGCGACTTACGCTGAGGACGTTACATTTATTACCTTATAGTGGGGGTAGTAGTGGGGTTAATAGTGGGATTGATAGTGGTCTCGGTTTAGATGGGTATAAACAAATGAATGATCTGGTAAATGATGAACCTAAAGGCAGTGATTCGGAGCAGAGCAGGCGTGAGGCGATATTAGCCAGCGGTTCCAATCAATGTTTTGTCTGCGGTCCGGCTAACCCTATTGGCTTGGGCGTGCAGTTTCGTATGGACGGCGATGTATGCCGTGCTGAGTTCACCCCAGGCCCCGAGCATATGGGTTACGATAATATTACTCATGGGGGCATCGTCTTCAGCCTCTTAGATGATGTCATGGCCAACTGGGTATGGCTTCAGGGTGGCAGGTGCTTCACAGCCAAAGCCGATATTCGGTATAGAGCGGAGTTGTCCGTAGGCACAGCCATTCGCCTTGAGGGAACATGCGTTAAACGCAAAGGCAGGTTAGCGCAAATGGAAGGTAAGTTGATTCGTGTAGCTGATGACTTTGTTGTTGCTGAAACCACCGCAAGTTTTATGATGGCCGCCAGCTAGAGAGCCAAGGCATTGAGTCGGTGGCGAGTATTCGGCGGCTGAAATAAAAAGGTTGGTTTAAGTGGTTGCCCAAGTCTTCAATTAGGACTAGGTTCGCCGAGGTTTTTAATAATAAGGGAGTTTAGATATGGCCTATGTAACCGCTATTGTGATGTTGGCCTTAGTCCAATATTTTTATTTCAGCATTGAGGTTGGACGTGCACGGGGTCGATTTGGCGTTGCAGCGCCAGCTACCTCAGGCAATGAAGAATTTGAACGCTACTTTCGTGTTCAGCAGAATACGTTGGAACAATTAATCATGTTTATTCCGGCCATATATGCCACAGCGTATTACGGTAATCCGTTATATGCAGCGGCAGCAGGTGTGGTGTTTTTGGTTGGTAGAATGTTGTTTTTCAGATCTTATGTTAAAGACCCAGCCAGCCGTACGGTTGGATTTCTGCTGAGTATGGTGCCAAGCCTAGGTATGGTTTTAGCAGCGCTTATACTGTCTTGCATGACTTTTTTGGGCTAGTAGCCGCAAGCGATCTTACTGTTTTTGGTGTAGACCGGCCAGACAGTTCTCACGGATAGAAGGCAAAAACAGTAAGGCAGATCACCTGCCTCACTGTTTGCATTTTCTTATTGCTGCTTGCCAACAGTCCCTCTCTGACGACGGTTGAGCCTCTCTACAAAATAACCAACGCTTTACGCCGGATATTGGCGTCCCAGCCATTCTAGAATCGCCCGATTAGTGTCCTCAGGTTTTTCTTGTTGTATCCAATGGCCGCAGCGGAAGCTGGCTACCTCCAAATTACTAACATATTGGTTTAGGTTTAGAGATTTCGGTACCATGTCGTAGTCGCCATAAATCATCAGGGTAGGTTGATGGATGTGCTGCTCAAAGGCACCTATAATTTCCCAGTTGCGGGTGAAGTTTCGATACCAGTTTATGCCGCCAGTGAATCCCGAGTGCGCGAAGGCATCCAAGAACACCTGCATTTCCTCGTCGCTCATAATCGGATCCCCTGGCGCGCCATCCGCCAGCTTGGGGTCAGTCGCCAAATTAATCATGTTCATACCTGGGCCCAGTTCCACCTTCGGATAAAGCCATTGGCTGGTGCGGTAAACGTTGTTTAAAAATTGCTTTGCGTTGTTGGCAAATACCTCGTCTGCCACACCGTACTGGCGGTTAAAGTGGACCATGTAAAAGTCTGGGCCTAATTTTTCTTCCCAAAAACTGACCCATTCGGTTGGCCCGCGTTCCATAAACGGCACACTAAGGTTAATCACATGTGACACTCTTTCGCGGTGAATCATGGCCATGTTCCAGACAATGATTGCGCCCCAGTCATGACCAATAAAACAGGCGTCTTTGTAGCCAAAATGATCCAACAGGGCAGCAAGGTCGCCGGTCATTTTATTAATGTCGTAGTCAACTATCTCGCTGGGCTTGGTAGATTTGCCGTAACCACGCTGGTTGGGAACGATGACGTGATATCCCGCGTTTACCAACGGCTGTATTTGGTGCCGCCAAGAGTAGGCGTGCTCTGGCCAGCCATGACAAAGCACTAAAGGCTTGCCTGCGCCTGCGGTGAATACTTCCAGCTCTACGCCGTTTACTGCAATCATTTGGGCTTGTGGAAAATCCATGTCTGCTCTCCAAAAAAAATAAAAGTAAAAAGAAAAATTTAGGTTAGCGGTATTTAGCAGTTGGGTCATTAGGGCAAACTGCATTAATTCACTTTGGCCCATTTTGCCTAGATTGGAGAACTTGCTAATCTCTGGGTTTTTGTGTTTTTGTCTTTCGGGCCTGGAAAGATCCCTCACCGTAAGGATCCAATTTTTTTGTCAATACAACCTGCTATGGAGGGGCGAACAATGAGCGACATTAATCAAAAGAAGCTAGAGGGCTTTATTAAGCAGACCGGCGGCATGGTGGCCGCTGGCTTTAATTGCGCCATTTCAGTTCTGGGAGATCGGTTAGGTTTGTTTAAAGGGTTGTGGGAGCACGGCCCGTGTACCAGTGAGCAGTTGGCTCAGGCGCTGAGTTTGCATGAGCGCTGGGTACGGGAGTGGCTTTACCATCAAACCTGTATTGGCCAGGTTGAGTTCAGTGATAAGGCCGGTGTGTTCTCTCTCTCGCCTGAAGCCCACGCGGTGTTGGTAGATAAAAGTCATCCGGCGTTTTTGATGGGGGGTTACGATTCTGCCCTTGCTGTGTTCCCGGCTGTAGAGAAGCTAGAGCAATCTTTTCGTACCGGCATTGGTATGAGCTATGACGACCACGGACCCAATTGCGCCTGCGGCATTGAGCGCATGGGGGCTTTCACTAATCAGTATCAGTTGGTGCCTGAACTATTGCCTCTTGTGTCGGGTATGACTGAGCGCTTAACTGCCGGCGGTGTGGTGGCAGACGTGGGTTGTGGCGGCGCAATATCAACTATTGCCATGGCCCAAGCTTTTCCAAATTCGCAGTTTATAGGCTACGACACTTCCGAAAATGCCTTGGACCGTGCGCGCGCAAATGTCGCTGAAGCCAGGCTGACTAATATTCGTTTGGTGAATCCCTTTGAGGAAGCTATGCCATCAGCGGATACGTTTGATTTGGTCACGACCTTTGATGTTATTCACGACACCCCTTATCCAGATGCTTTAATAGCAGATATTCACGGGTGTCTGAAGCAAGACGGTTACTGGCTGTGTGAAGATATTCGAGGCTTTGAATCTTTTCAGGAAAACCTAAGTAATCATCCCATCGCAGGGCTGCTTTATGGGTTCTCAGTGATGATCTGCATGAATTCCGGCATGTCCACTGCAGATGGCGCAGGGCTAGGTACTCTTGGGTTCACGCATGATTTGGCTAAGGAGATGACCGCCGCCGCCGGGTTTACTGGTTTTTCACAATTGCCTTTTGAGAATACGATGAACAACTATTACTTGCTTTCCAAGTAGTACGGCGCGCGTTCGGCAGAGCCTAGTGTTGCGTTGCTTTGATTTGTATTCGGCGGTTTAGTGTTTGTTGTGGTGTGAAATACTTGAATATAACCTTAAAAACGTAGAGTCTGCTCGCTCCCAATTAATTAGAGCAAATTATGAGCGACGGCGAACATCGCGGACCCAAGGGCTTGGGTTTTGACACCTTGTCACTCCATGCCGGCCAAGTGCCAGATCCAACGACCGGTGCTCGAGCGACACCCATTTACCAATCGGCGGCCTTTGTTTTTCCAGATTCTGATGTGGCAGTGGGCTTGTTCAACCTTGAGCGCGCGGGCCATGTTTACTCCCGCTTATCTAACCCAACTAATGCAGTTTTAGAGGAGCGCATGGCCGCCCTAGACCATGGCGTGGGATCAATTGTTACCGCCAGTGGTCAGGCAGCCATACACTTGGCCATTACCACGTTACTCAGCGCCGGTGATCACATTGTTGCCTCCAGGTCTTTGTACGGCGGCACCCATAACCTATTTCAGTACACGCTTTCGCGGTTTGGTATTTCTACAACCTTTGTTGATCCGCGTGACTTCGATGCATTCGCACAAGCGATTCAACCTAACACTAAGGTGATTTTTGGTGAGGTGTTGGGTAATCCAGGTTTGGAAGTTTTGGATATTCCTCAGCTCTCGAAACTGGCCCATGATCATGGCTTGCCCCTGATGATTGATGCCACCTTTGTAACGCCTTATCTATGTCGACCCATTGATCTGGGTGCAGATATTGTTGTGCATTCGGCAACTAAGTTTCTCAGCGGCCACGGTGTTGTTATTGGCGGCGTAGTGGTGGACGGCGGCACCTTTGATTGGCGCAGTAAAGATAAATTCCCGACACTGAGTCAGCCTTATGAGGGGTTTCACGATTTAGTTTTTTCTGAGGAGTTTGGACCACTGGCCTTTATCACTCGTGCGCGTAGAGAAGGCATTCGAGATTTTGGCGCATGTATGGCGCCTATGACCGCGTTTCAAATCTTGCAGGGATTGGAGACTTTGCCGCTGCGTATGCAGCGGCATGTGGCCAATGCTTTAGAGGTGGCCAAGTACCTCGAAGGTCATGACATGGTGGAGTCAGTGAGTTATCCCGGTTTGGAAAGTCATCCAGACTATGCATTAGCGCAAACCATGTTGCCTAAAGGCGCGGGTGCGGTTTTTAGTTTTGAGTTAAAAGGCGGTCGCGCTGCAGGTCGCACGTTCATTGAAAGTTTAGATATATTTTCTCACTTAGCCAATGTGGGTGATGCTAAGTCCTTAGTTATTCACCCAGCGAGTACTACTCATCACAGAATGGACGAAGCCAGTTTGCTGGCTTCAGGTATTGGGCCGGGTTTGGTGCGTCTTAGTATTGGCTTAGAAGACCCCGTAGATTTAATTGCTGACTTGAAAAAAGGTCTGCGTGGTGTGGAAAAATCTTTGAGGAAACCATCATGATTTTGCAGTTGAATGGTCAACAGGTCTATTATGGCACTGGCAGTGGGCATTGGAAAAAAGACGCTAAAAGCATAGTTTTTGTTCATGGCGCAGGTTTCGACCACAGCATTTGGGTGATGCCTGCCCGATATTTCGCGCGGCATGGATACAATGTGATTGCCTTAGACTTACCCGGGCATGGTCAAAGTAGCGGCGTGCTTTTAACCTCAATAGATGCCATGGCTGACTGGGTGGCTCAAGTCATTGGCGCGGTCGCTGATGATGCAAATGCTCAAGCATCAGTTGTCGGTCACAGCATGGGTTCGCTGATTGCTATGAATATGGCTGCGCGGCATAAGGCAGTTGTAGAGCAGGTGGCGTTGTTAGGCACCTCTGCACCTATGCCGGTTACAAGTTTGTTGTTAGATGCCGCGAAAGATAACCATCATGCTGCCATTGATATGACCAACACTTGGAGTCATAGCCAGAGAAGTATAATGGGGTCTAGCGACAATCCGGGTGTTTCTAATATTCACGCCGGTGAGCGGTGGTTAGAGCGAGCAGGAAAGAGCGTTTTATATACTGACTTGGCTGCTTGTAATGTATTTGACGCCGCAGAATTGCCGCCAGTTGAATGCCCGGCATTGGTCATCACAGGTGGTGACGACAAAATGACTCCGGCAAAAGCGGGTATCGCAGTCGCACAGATGCTGCCCAATGCCCATGTTGAAAACCTTCGCGGCTGCGGGCACTCAATGCTTACTGAGCAACCGAACCAGGTGCTGGATGCGCTCTCAGGCTTTATTTTGTCCTAGTTCAGTCGCTAAGTTGTTCATTAAGCGTGGTAGTTACTGCCGTGTCTAGGGCTTGACGCTGACCACTGAAAAAGTGGTCAGCGTCAGCAATAACCTGAGTTTTCATCGTGTAGTGCTCAGTCAGGGCCGTGATGTCTACATAGTTATCTTTCGCGCCTGCGATGACAGAAATTTTTTCTTCAATTAGACCTTCTTGTAGGCCTCGTTGTTTATTGAATGCCATCGCAGCATTGGGTGGTGCAATGAGTATGGTCTTTGGTAGGGTGTTTTGGTCGACGCTTGTTAGATGGCCCAATTCAGGTAACGTTTGCCACAGCATATTTGCGCCAAACGAATAGCCAATGAGCCATATCTCATTAAATTGCTCTGTATGCGTCAGCCATTCATAGGCGGCAATAACATCACCTACCTCTGGGCTTAGTTTGGTTTCATTACTTACTGTTGAGCTGAATTCGCCCCGACCACTGATGCCTTGGCTTGCGCCGACACCCCGAAAGTTAAATTTGAGGGTGGCAATATTCAGTGCCAAGCAAGCGTTCCCGGCGGTTTGCAATACGCCATCGTGCATGGTGCCGCCATATAACGGATGCGGGTGGCACAACAGAGCGGCTACTTTGCTGGCATGTGCAGAGTGAGTCAGCTCTCCTTCTAATTGCCCCTCTGGGCCTGTAATAAAAATTCTTTCAGTGGTCATATCTTTTCATGTCAAGGCGCGCTTTTTAATGTGTTTGTAAGTTATCAGTTTGAGTATCTAATAATAAGCAGGCGAAAGAAAAGAGAGTGCTTTTGCTATCTAATGTCTCGGGGATTTTGCGCGAATGCAGCAGACCGTAGGATCATTTCACTTCGCTCATTCGGCTCTGGGAATTTGTGCTTAAATTGTAGATTAGATGACAGGAGTAAAAGCGTGATTGATTTATATACATGGCCCACACCTAATGGCCGCAAGGTCTCCATAGCCTTAGAAGAGTTCGGTTTAGAATATGCTGCCCATGCAGTGAATTTGCAAAAGGACGAGCAGTTTGCGCCAGAGTTTTTAGCTATTTCGCCGAACAATAAAATTCCCGCCATTGTTGATCGTAGTAACGGTCAAGCAGTTATGGAGTCTGGGGCTATCCTGATTTATTTAGCTGAAAAATGTGACCAGTTTTGGGGCGACAATCGTTACCAAACCTTGCAGTGGTTAATGTTGCAGATGGGCGGCATTGGACCCATCTTGGGGCAGGTGCATTATTTTAAGAAATATAATGCAGGTAAGTCGGTATATGCCGAGGAGCGCTTTTATAAGGAGGCGCAGCGCTTGTACAGCGTGTTAGACCAACGGCTGAGCGAGGTTGAGTATTTGGCTGGTGAATATTCTATCGCTGATATGGCCACATGGCCTTGGGTTTCGCGGTTTGAGTGGCAGCAAATTGCTTTAAACGAGTATCCAAATGTACAGCGCTGGTATGCGCACATAGCTGACAGAGCTGCCGTGCAAAAAGGCTACGATGTGCCGATGTTTGTGAATGCTATCCCCAAAGCTGACTAGCCGGAGTTAGCTCAGTTTGCTGGCAATCTGTTGGACCAGGGTTTTGGCGGCGTCTTGGCTATAGGCCTGAGCTTCACCCACACCCCACACGGGGGCAGGCCAGGCAGCGTCATTGGTCTGCCGCGCAATGATATGAATATGCAGCTGAGGCACCATGTTACCCAGTGCGCCAACATTCATCTTGTGTGCTTGTGTCGCGCTTTCTAGTACCTTTGAAACTTGGGCTATCTCCTGGGTTACCGCGTGGTATTGCTTTGAGGACAAGTTGTGCAAGTCGCGCATGTCACTGACCTGGGGCACCAAAATGAGCCATGGATAACGCGCATCGTTCATCAGCAAGAGTTGGCTCACCTCGAGGCGAAGCACCTCAAAAGTGTCCGCTGCAAGTTTGCTGTGGAGTATGAAATCACTCATAAATTGGCTTCTTCAATTGTTTAAAACGGCTGGGTGCCGGCTATTGTGGTTCTGTGCATGACCCGGCGATAACCATTGTAGCCACCTTGAGCGCAATGCATAACCGATCTGTTATCCCACATAGTCAGCATGTTTTCAGCCCAGGTGTGTTCATAGATGAACTCCGGCTTAAGAATGTGGGCGAAGAGTTTTTCTAGTAGTTCGTCGCTGTCTTTTTCTGCCAATTCATTGATCTTTAGGGTGTATACCGGGTTGATCCAAAGGCCTTTACGCCCTGAGTCAGGGTGAGTTCTAACTAGCGGATGTATTTGTGTATCCCATGCTTTTTCACTGGGTAGGATTTTCATGCCGGTGCGCTCGCCACCTTTTTTGTATGCCTCGTGGCTATAAGATCTTCTGGCGCTGTGGGTTGTGGTCATGGCGTCCAGCTCTTCACGCAGAGCAGCGTCGAGCGCTTCATAGGCGCGAATACTATCGGCGTAGTGGGTGTCGCCACCAACGGGAGGCACTATTTTGGCATGTAAAATTGTCGCGCTGGGTGGTGTCAGTTGAAAGGACCAGTCTGAGTGCCAGCTACCACCAAAGGGTGCTATGTCCTCATTAGGCTCTCGCCGCACTTCCAGAATGTTGTTGTGGCCTTCGATGGATTCCACATAAGGGTCATCGCCGAAGTTGCCAATTGATAGGCTAAATTGTTCTAGCTGCGGGTGATCTAGGGGTTGGTTGGGGAAGTAGACAACTTGGTATTGATGCCATATATCCCTGATTTCATTAACTAAATCTTCGGAGAGTGGCGACTGTAGCTGTATGCCTTGAATGCGTGCGCCAAAGTTATTGGCATGTGGGGTAACGGCTAATTTGCTCAATGAACTTTCCTTCTAATGTTCCACTCTCGATATCCGTAGGAGTGCTGGTTATAGTTTGGTTGTTGTTAACTATTTTTTAAATAAGTAGCCAACAACGTGGCAATTAAGATCCCTGCAGCAAAAAGTCTAAAGACGATTTGCCGAGGGCTGACCTGTGTTTGCTCAATAGTCGGCGTTGACTTGCCATAACGTATACGCCGCAGAGTATAAGAAATGCCCCATACGACTAAAAGAATGAGACATAGCGGCAAGATGTAGCGAATAAAGATGAGCATTGTTTACTTCTCTGTCTTTTCGTATAGGACGAAGAACCGAGCATAACCATCTTGATGGGTTTAAGTCTATCTTGGGTCTAAGTGACACAATATTTGCGTCATTAAAGGTCATTTTTTTGTCCAAAAGGGGGTAGTGCATCCGCCGATGACTTCAAGCACAATGCTAGCGGTGGATAGGGGTGCTGGAATCGCAATTTCATAATGCAAACCTATGTAACATAGTCGAGTATTGAGCAGTTAGAACGTTTGGTATGAAGCGAAAATATGTTTCAATTCAGACCCTAAAAATGGCAACACTCCAATCCATATTCGAAATAGAACGGGTGGTATCTAGAAGTATGAATGAAAGAACAGCTGCAGAACGCGACGCTCCTATTTACGGATCATTTCGTGAGCTATTTTCGAAGGGGTTCGAATTTGACATACCGACTTGCGTATTCATGATTGGCACCCACATCGCTGCCCTAGTGCTAGGGATTTGGCTTTTTGCCTATGCGCCAAGTGAATGGGTATGGGCTGCAACCATTTGGATTGTAATTCAATTTTTCCTGGGTTCAGGTTCAACTACTTTATATACCCATCGCCTAATAACCCATAAAGCCGCAAAGCACGTATCAGACCCGGTACATTGGTTTTTCTGTTTTTTCGGTCAAATTTTTAGTGTTCAAGGCAGCGTGCGGCGCTGGTCGGCAAACCACTCATTGCATCACGGTGTCGACAGGCACGGTAAGAAGGAACTCGACCCTTACAGCGCTACTTGGTTCGATGGCCCTATTAGAAATTTTGCTTGGTCACATACGCTTAGTCATATGTGCAACCACCCTGAGTCGGAAGAATACACTCGCTCACACAATGCAAAGCGCCACTGGATCATTATGTTGCAAGACAAATGGTATGGTCTATTAACGACGTTTTGGTTGTTTTTGTTCCCCATGGCACTAGGTTATGCCCTGGGCGGCTGGTATGGCTTTTTTGGCCTCATGGCAGGTTCTATGGTCGGCAGCATAGTTGTTCAGCACAACACATGGACAGTGAATAGCATCACCCACATGTGGGGCAAGACTGATGGGCTAAACAGTTCAGCGTCTAATAATTACGTTTGGTTAGGCCCTCTAGGTGAGGGCAACCACCACGGCGATCATCACGACTACCCAAGAGACTATCGTAACGGTTTTGGTGTCTCTGGCTGGCTGTTAGACCCAACGCGTTATGGAATTTTGGCCCTGCGTGCATGTAATTTGGTGCGTGGCCTCAATAGAGCCACTGAGAAAGAAGAAGCGGAAATTATTGCCGGCCGTGAAATTGCTCAAGTGAGCAGTATGACCGCATTCAATCGCGAAGCGGCAGCGTTGAAGAAGCAACTTGACACACGTGTACTGGAGTTGAAGAACGACTGGATAGACGCTTTGGCCCATTGGGAAAGGCTTAAGCAGGAGTCTAAACTACTCAAGCAAGCTGCTGAGCGCAGGGACGAGCTGGCGAAAGAAATAGCGCAAGCTCGTGCTCACGTAAATATGCGTAAAGAAGCGTTTTTTGCAGAGCTAGAAAATTTACGATC
>CAJWNY010000071.1 GCA_913043815.1 uncultured Gammaproteobacteria bacterium | reverse complement strand
TACCTTACTGATGTCATTGCTATGGCAGTCGCAGATGGTGTTTTTATCGATGGCATTGCTGCCACAACCCCTATAGAAGTGATTGGCGTTAATGATCGTATACAGTTGGCAGAATTGGAGCGCGCGTTTCAACAGTGGCAGGTTCAGGCATTACTGTTGGAGGGGGTGTCCTTTGCTGACCCAGAACGTATCGATATTCGTGGTAGTTTGAATGCTGGCCGAGACTGTTTTGTTGACGTAAATGTGGTCTTTGAAGGGGACGTCACACTTGGGGATAACGTCAATATAGGTCCCAACTCTTTAATAATAGATAGTGTGTTAAGCGACTATGTTCAAGTAAGACCCAACACCATAGTCGAAGGAGCTGTGGTGGCTCATGGTTGTGAACTAGGCCCGTTCGCTAGAATTCGTCCCGGCACAGAATTGGGCATGGGGGTAAAAATTGGCAACTTCGTTGAAGTGAAAAAATCAAAATTAGCGAGTGGTGTTAAAGCAGGCCACCTCGCTTATTTGGGCGATGCAACAATAGGCGCGGATTGCAATATTGGCGCAGGTACTGTCACCTGTAATTATGATGGCTTTAACAAGCATCCGACGATAATTGGCGACAAAGTGTTCGTCGGCACTAACTCAACTTTAGTGGCGCCTTTAAAAATTGGGGATGAGGCATTTATTGCCGCAGGTTCGACAATTACTAAAACAGTAGATAAAAACGACCTAGCATTGGGCCGTAGTAAGCAGCGAAACATTTCTGGCTGGGCCAGCCCATCGAAACGAGGTGATTAGCAGATTCAACGGCGAGTACGCTTTGCTGCGGTTAGATACAAAGTTCACGGAGAGCTTCGCTAAAAGTAGTTTGGACATTGCCAAAATTAGGAATTATCGAGTATGTGCGGGATCGTCGGCGTAGTAGCGGGAAGAAATATTCCCTCCATTTTGTTACAAGGTTTACAGCGTCTTGAGTATCGAGGCTATGACTCTTCTGGTGTAGCAATTATCGACGAAGCGGGTGAACTTAGTGTCTGTCGCCGGCCCGGTAAAGTACATAACCTTCTTCAAGCTATGCAAGACCAACCCATCTTCGGTAAAACCGGCATTGCCCACACACGTTGGGCAACGCATGGCACTGTTAATGAAGCTAACTCGCATCCGCATTCCTCGGGCCAGCGGGTTAGTCTAGTGCACAATGGCATTATCGAAAACCATAACGTTTTACGCGACCAGCTCAAAACAGCTGGTTACGTCTTCACTTCCGACACCGATTCAGAAGTTGTTGTTCATCTTATTGATAGCTATCTTGAGCAGGACTATAGCCTCTTAGAATCTGTTCGAACGGCAATAAAGCGTTTAGAAGGCGCATTTGCTATTGCCGTTGTAAGCCCACTATTCCCGAATCAGATTGTTGCGGCGCGCCTCGGTTGCCCGTTAGTTGTCGGCAAAGGCATTGATGAAAATTATGTGGCTTCTGATGTATTAGCGCTAAATGCGGTTACAGACCGGTTTATCTTTTTAGAAGAGGGCGATCTGGTTGATGTTAAGGCCGGCAGTCTGGATTTTTGGAATATAGACGACGAAATTGTAGTGCGACCCGCTGTTGAGGTTAAAGTGGGTGTTGCCGACATTGAACGCGGCAATTATAGACACTTTATGCAAAAAGAAATCTTTCAACAACCGAAAGTCGTGGTCGACACATTAGAGGGTAGGATCGGTAAAACTACCGTACTTGAAGAATCTCTGGGACTAGGAATTTCTGCCGTATTGGACGATGTTGAGGCAGTTACCATTGTGGCTTGTGGTACAAGCTTTTATGCCGCAAGCGTTGCTCGCTATTGGATTGAGGAATTAGCCGACATACCTTGTCAGGTAGAAATAGCCAGTGAGTTTAGGTATCGGCAAGTAGCCAGTTCGAAAAAATCGCTGTTTGTGACTCTCTCTCAATCGGGTGAAACCGCGGACACTCTTGCCGCCTTGCGTAAAGCCAAAGAGTCTGGATTTTTAGCAACGCTCACGTTTTGTAATGTAGCGACGTCCTCTATCGTTAGAGAAAGCGACTTTTCTTTTATGTTGCATGCCGGTACTGAAGTTGGTGTCGCGTCGACTAAGGCCTTCACTGCGCAACTTGTAGACCTACTCTTACTCTCGATCTTGTTAGGTCGGCGTAACCCTGCAAATCCTGATAAGGAAGAGCAAATTGTCACGGCTATGCATAACTTGCCAGGTCTAATCGAAACCATTTTAAAGCTTAATGAAACTATCGCCGCCGAGGCCGAGCGATTTATTGATAAAAACCATTCCTTGTTTCTAGGCCGAGGAAGTCTCTTTCCAATAGCAATGGAAGGCGCGCTTAAGCTCAAAGAGATTTCATATATCCACGCTGAGGGTTATGCAGCGGGTGAACTAAAACATGGACCTCTGGCTTTGGTAGACGAAAAAATGCCCGTCGTTGCAGTGGCGCCAAATGATGAATTATTAGAAAAGCTCGAATCCAACCTACATGAAGTACGCGCTAGGGGCGGCGAGCTACTGGTTTTTGCAGAAACCGGCAGTTCTTTCAAATCGGAACCTGGTGTGAGGATCGTGACTTTACCTACCGTAGACACTTTTTTGGCACCAATCGCCTATACGATCGTGCTGCAATTGTTGGCTTATCATGTTGCGGTTCATAAAGGTACCGATGTCGATCAACCAAGAAATCTCGCTAAGTCGGTAACAGTGGAATAGAGATACCAAGTACCGAACTAGCTGGACTTAAGGTCGCAAACTAACACCGGTCAACACAATATGTTTGAATTCTCGCAGCTAGAGTTACCAATAATCCAAGCGCCTATGGCCGGTGGCCTCAACACGCCATTGTTAGCTAGCGCCGTTTGCAATGCGGGCGGTGTCGGAAGTTTTGGCTTTGCTTACACGGATGCAGAAAAAGTTGCTCAGGATTTGGCTCAGACCAAAGCGCTCACATCAGGGCCTGTTAATGCCAACTTCTTCATTTTTCAGCCGGTAGAAATTCCCAGTAAGCAGACAATTATCGATGCAGTTGCGGCATTATCGGGCTTTTCTCTTGAGGGCGGTTACTCCCTAGCAATACCTACACAGCCGTTCTTTCCCGACATTATTCTACAGCTTGAGGCCGTTTGGGCGGAGCAACCGGCTATGCTTACGTTTCACTTCGGAATTCCTTCGGAGGAGATTATACAGGCCGCGCACGCACGTGAAATATCAGTTGGCGTCACGGCAACAAACGTGACTGAGGCACGTGCCATCGTAAAAGCTGGCGCTGACTTTATAGTCGCACAGGGTATTGAGGCAGGCGGACATCGAGGCACGTTTAGCCCTGACGGTTATGACAGTGAGCTTCCTCTAGAGCAGTTGCTTCGCGAATTGGTCGCAGAGGCATCTATACCGATTGTGGCATCCGGGGGATTAATGACGGGCCTCGATATTAACAGGGCATTAAATCTAGGCGCTGTTGCAGTCCAGATGGGCACAGGCTTTTTGTGTTGCGACGAGTCTAGTACGCCATCGAGTTACCGCGAAATATTGCTGAGCGATGCGTTAAGGCCCACGCAGTTCACCCGCGGTTTTTCAGGGCGTAGAGCCCAAGGAATTAGCAATCATTTTATGGTGGCTATGGAGCACAAACCAACATTGCCATTTCCTATTCAAAATACGCTAACGGGCACTGTCCGAAAGGCAGCTGCTAAGAGCAATGATGTTGAGTTTCAAAGCTTATGGGCGGGGAAGGGCTATGCTAAAAGTAGGGCGATGTCGGTAGCAGAGTTAATGCAGACGTTACAAAAAGAAATGAGCGGTGGTAAATAGATCTGGGACAAATGAACCATCTGCATTAACAAGGTCCATAGGGCTCAAGGTCAAGTGTGGCTGCTTTTTAGCTCGCGCGTAGATGGTTTATCTTTGTCCAGTCTTGGCAGTCGGTCAGCCGGATTCATAGACTTCGTGTACCATTTGGCGATCAATTTTTAGGTTTCCTCGCTGTCACTTTCCGTGTCGTCCGCGCGCTCTTCGTCGTCCGCGCTTTCCGTGTCGTCCGCGCGCTCTTCGTCGTCCGCGCTTTCCGTGTCGTCTTCACCCATATCCAAGTCTTCAGCGTTTTCTTCTTCACTGACCAGAAATTGCAGCGGTCGAATAGGGTGATCTAACTCTAAGTTCTCTGTTATCTCGTCGGTGATAGCGGTCGCTAATTCTATGGCCCGATCTTTATTCACCATCTCTTGTTGATATTTTGAGCCCAAGGCAAAAAGCTGGTTAGTATAGCTTTGTGGTAAATATACCCAAACTTTACCACCCATGGTTCTGACTTCTTTATACGCGCTGGTAGAAGGTTGAGGCGGATTGGGTCTGCCTTTACTCTTGGCTTCCATGGCGGCCTCTATATAGTCTGTAGTTTTTTTCGCGCCTTCAATAAAAGTTAAATTAATAAATGCACTGCATCTATTGCCCAGAATCGATTTGGTTCTACGAGCATCGCCGGCGTTCCGTGACGGGTTTAGCGCGTTATCATAAAAAGCCTTAGCCTTTTTTTGCTCGCGGGAATCCTTCATACCTTTAAATAGGCCCATTATTTCGATGCTCTAATTGAAGTTTCTAAGCATAATTATATATCATAACAACACTTTGACGCACAGAGTCACAGTTGTAGAGCTTAAGTGTTTCTTAAAAGCGACAGTAACATGCCTGTTAATTCATCAATCCACGAAGCTTTTTTGCAGTTTCAGATATGATTTGACTAACTCTTGACTCGCTGACGTTCAAAATGGCGCCAATCTCTTTGAGGTTCATTTCTTCTTGGTAATAGAGGGCTAAGACTAATTTTGCTCTTTCGGGAAGTTGTTCGACTGAGTCAGCCAAATTTTTGATCATCTGCTCTTTTTCTAGACTTTCATCAGGCCCGTCGGCTACCTGACTGAATTCTTCAAATTGGTTAGGTGTAGCATCACTGCTTACGATATCCACACCTTCCGCAATAATTCGCTCTTTCTCGTAGGTCGCCACGTCTTTATTCAGGAATTTGGCAACTTCGCTACTTTTTGGAGGCCGACCAAATTCTGTACTAAGAGAGGTTATGGCTTGGCTTTGTTCACGCTTGATGGTTATGGCGGACCTAGTGGAATAGGAAATACGCCTCACCTCATCAAGCATTGCTCCTCTAATTCTAGTTTTGGCGAAAAGTTCGAACTCTATCCCCCTTGAAGGCTCAAAGGATTTTTGTGCATGGATTAAACCTTCCATGCCAGCCTGAATGAGATCATCAGTTGCTATGCTCGAAGGCAGGCGGGTACGCAAATGGTAAGCAATTCGTTTTACCAGGGTATAATGCTGGCCAATAGAGATTCCTGTATCTGCTTGTTGCTCTGAATATGCGTCAATATCAGACATAGGACGAAGCCAATTAGTTAACTTTTTCTACTGAGATTGCAGAAAATTTCGAAGAACCTATTAGCTCAACGACTGCTTTAGCAAAGCCTCTGAAATTTGCTGCTGCTCGGCTACTTGGGTGATCGTTCAGAAGACTCTCTCGCCGTCTAATTATTTGCGAAAGTAAATCGTCTTGAACAACAGAGTATAAATAATTAACAGGTTCTTCAAGAAACTGCATGCAAACACGATTCATTTTATTGAATAGACCATTTCCACTGTCTTGAGAGGCAACCTTATTGGGAATAACAAAGAGTGTATCCAGACGGTTTTTGCGGCTTTCCAGCTTTATCAGCCCATAAGCATCAGCAATAGAAGCCGGCTCGTCCTGCAATATCACCAATCGCGCGTGGCAAGCATCCAAAAAGCTCATGTTAGAACTAGATAAACCTGCCGCAGAATCGATGATTAGAATGTCTAAATCTGGATAGGTATGTAAAATTTGCTCGACCAAAGATTGGGCTTGAATTGCCGTGATGTTTGCCAGAGATTCGTTCCCTGACGCACCTGGTATAAGGAGTAGGCCATCGTCATTGCAGACGCTGACTTCGTCGACAGTTTTTTCTCCATTAAACACGTGGCTAACATTAAACGGTGCGTTAATACCCAAAATAATTTGTGAGTTGGCTAAACCAAGGTCAGCGTCTAGCAACGCGACTTTGCGGTTTTCCTTGCATAGGGCCAAAGCCAAATTCACGGCGATGGTGGTTTTGCCAACCCCGCCTTTGCCGCTTGCAATACCAATTACAGATGTTGTATTTACGGCTTCAGACATATTGCTCACAAAGACCTAGATTAACTAAGGTGGTTACTCTTATTTTTTTCATCTTATTAAGTGCTGTGTTCCTGGTTCCATTCACTGGGCGCACACCCGGTGACACAATCAACTTGTGCACCCACTACTTCCAAAGCGCTAACAAGCGATTCGAAGTCCGGTACTAAATCCAGTCGTGTCAGAACGATAGAGGATACTAGCCAAGGCGCACGCTGTCTCAAATTTTCGAGTATTAGCAGTGAGTTATCTGCGGGAAAGCAAACATGGGGTATTAAGGAATTTTGGCTCACCAAGCTAAATAGGGCTTCATCATCATTGAGCTGGTCAGCATGGCTGTCGATAAAGACATTATGCGTTGGCCCATAAATTTCCAATAGTTTTGACAACGCTACCTCATCGGTGGCGTGAAAATAAGCAATATTGAGCTGCTGCGCATGTCGGCTAAGCGCTGGCCAGGATTGGCCTCGTTCTTTTAGTGACCCCGGTTGCGCAAGTGTAATCAGTGCATTGGGTTTGCTTGGTGTATTCGCTGATGTGGCCAAGTTGTCTGCAATTTGCATGATACAGCTTGTCTTGCCGCTGCCTGGTAGGCCTAGGAAAAGGTGCGCGCCTTGCCAGTCTTGTTGTTGTCCTGGGCAAAGCTTATTTAGCCGTTGAATTTGTTCTAGCACATTCTGAAATTGGTCTTCACCGCGCTTTTGAATCAATCGATTAAAAGAAGAAATGGCGGCCCTTGCTCTATCGATTGGCACATTAGCTGTTGATTGATGCTGCAGAGTTTCGCGTAAGTCTGAAAACTCCGACTGTATGGTCTGCATTAGCTGGCGCATCTCACTCATAGAAGCCTCTGACTCTCGGACAGGGGGGGGGCTTGTAGCAGAAGTAGATGCCGCCGCTTTAGGGCCATGCTCTGCTCTAGTCTCCTCGTTTTTCGCCTGGGCGGTTGAACCGCGAAGCGCGCTGCCCAACTGGCTAGAAAAACTATCGCTATCCGCTAGCGCAGATTTGTCAGAACTAGGCGCAAAGGGGCTATCCGCTGCTTTCCCAACCCCAGGTTCTGTTTGATTAGATTGTGCTACAGCCTTGGATAGCATATTCACTACGGCTGCGGCAGAACTATGCTCTGGCGGTTCCTCAGGGGCAATTTCAACCGCGCAAATCATCTCGGTCTTATTACCGATACGGTTTGTGCTAATGATCAAAGCATCTTCTCCACAGCTGGCTCTCACCTGCTCCATTGCAGATTTAGTGTCAGCGGCTACAAATCTTTTTAGTTCCATAATTTACTCTCGCAAGGATTAATCTTGCTCAATTTCTCGTCGGTTAACTTCAATAGATGAGACCACGCGAATGGGCTGATCATCAGGAATTTCGGTATAGCAAAGTACTGTCAGATCTTTAGACGATCTTCGCAGCAGTCGAGCTAGCCATGGCCTAAGCAGTGGCGAAACGACCAGCACCGCAGGTAACTCTTGTTGTTCCAGCTCCTCAATGGTGTCTCTAACAGACTTAAAGAAGCTTTCTGCTAAAGACGGCTCTAAGGCAATCTCGTCGTAACTGTTCGCACGGCTTACAAGGTCGCTCATTAACTGTTCTAGTTCTGGATCCAAAGTCATCACGGCGAGTTCTTCGTCGGATTCAATGATTTCTTGGACTATTAGTCTTCCAAGCTTTGGTCTAACCAAGGCCGCAAGTTGGTTCGCGTCTTGGGTGCGGCCACTTTCTTCGGCCAAAGTCTCAAGGATGGTCCTCATGTCGCGAAGCGGCACACGCTCACGTAGAAGGTTTTGAAGTACTCGAACAACGGTGCCCAAGGAAAGTTTTTCAGGAATAAAGTCTTCAATAAGCTTGGGCGAAGTCTCTGCAATTTTGTCGATTAGCTGTTGGCTTACGTCGTAAGTCATCAATTCGTCGGCATTGTTCTTAATTACTGCGTTGAGGTGCGTGGCAATTACCGTGCTTGAATCGACTACGGTATAGCCTACTGCTTGGGCATATTCGCGTTCAGAGGATTCAATCCATACTGCATCCAATCCAAATGCTGGATCTTTACCCGCCTCCCCTTGTATTTCACTTAATACATTGCCTGGATTAATGGCCATTTCCTTACCTACAGCAATGGTTCCCACGCCGCGCACTGAGCCATTTAGCACAATATGATAGGAATCAGGTGCGTTATCCAAGTTGTCGCGGATTCTGATGGAAGGCAACAGGAAGCCCATTTCAGCAGAAAGCTTTTTGCGGATGCCTTTAAGACGGTTTAACAGTCGGCCGCCAGTGTCAGAGTCCACCATGGGGATAAGGCCATAGCCCAGCTCTAAGCTGATGACGTCTACCTGGCCAGCGTCATCCCAATCAAGTTCAAGTAAATTCGGGTCTGTTGGCGCTGCATTGGCATCTGGTCCATCTATAGAGGCTTCGGGAAAATCTCGAGCCGTTTTTTCTTGTTGAGTAATGTAAAAGCCTAGCCCCAGGGCTGATGCGCCCAAAGAAAGGAATACCAAGTTAGGCATGCCGGGTATAACACCCATAAAGGTTAAAATGCCCCCGGCA
This sequence comes from uncultured Gammaproteobacteria bacterium, assembly GCA_913043815.1. Taxonomy (GTDB): domain Bacteria; phylum Pseudomonadota; class Gammaproteobacteria; order Pseudomonadales; family Azotimanducaceae; genus UBA4421. Next base: position 4,381 of record CAJWNY010000071.1, on the reverse strand, counting down.
ATAAAGAATGCTAGAGGGTTGGCAAGTTGTTTTCCTGCCTGCTCTGGTGCAGATTCATTAGTAGAAACTCGCGTTACGATAATCGCAGTGGCTAGCGAGAGAATAATGGCTGGTAGTTGTGCAACTAGGCCGTCACCAATTGTCAGCAGCACATAATTCTTACCGGCTTCGGCGAGGGTTAAATCATACTGTAATAAACCAATACCTAGGCCGCCCACCAAGTTAATGATAAGAATCAATAACCCAGCGATTGCATCTCCTCGAACGAACTTAGATGCACCGTCCATTGAGCCGAAGAAGTCCGATTCTTGAGTGACTTCCATGCGTCGCTGTTTAGCCTCAGCTTGATCAATAACGCCAGCATTCAGGTCGGCGTCAATAGCCATTTGCTTGCCCGGCAGGGCGTCTAGCGTGAAGCGAGCGATTACTTCGGATACGCGCCCCGCGCCTTTCGTGATTACAATAAAGTTAATGATCATCAAAATTGCGAAGACGATAAAACCCACGACGTAGTTGCCGCCAATTACGAATTCGCCAAAAGCCGCAATTACTTGACCCGCAGCATCCCCGCCTTTGTGGCCCTCCAAAAGAACAACTCGAGTAGACGCAACATTGAGACCCAAGCGCAACATAGTGGCGAACAAAATAATGGTTGGGAAAGAGGAGAATTCCAGCGTGTTAGATGTGTTTAGCGCGACCATAATGATGAGTAACGCTAAAAGGATATTCAAGGTAAAGAAAATATCGAGCATGAATGGCGGTAAGGGTAGGATAAGCATGGTCAAAATCCATACGATAACCACGGGCATAGCCAAGGATTTCCAAGGGATGTCTAGTGACATCTGTCGAAGATCTGACAATGTAAGAGAACTAGATGCCATTTCGTTTAAAAACTCTGTTCGCTGCTAAAAATATTGACGGAAAGTATCAAACTTCCGCAAAATTAGACGGATCTACTGGGTCCGCACGATAGGAATGCAGGAACTGTGCCCATTACAGAAAAATCAGTAACTTTGTCGAATTTATTCAAGAAATTCGCTTTTGAGTCGACTGAAGTTAAGTAAGAAAATCAATGAAGAGTTCATCATGTATTTACTAAATTCAAGCAATGCCAATACTCGTTCGCTAAAAAAGCAGACTCACCGGTGGGCATTGATTGCTGTTTTATCTTCTCTTTTCGTTGGTTGCGCCACCCAAGGGCGTAATCAAGACGTTTACGGTCTGACTCAGGGGCAGGGTATTGTTGCCACCGGTTATGCGGTTATCTCTTCTCAACACGGAGATACCCCAGCGCAAAAAAGGCTGATGGCAATCAAAGCATCCAAGTTAGATGCTTACCGCGCTTTGACCGAGCAAGTCTACGGTCAGTATGTCAATGCAACGGGTACCATGGTAGATATGTCGATTACTCAAGACCAAATGCGCAGCAGGGTTGAGGGTGTGATTTATGGCGCTAAATTAGTCAGCATTACTCCTATCGGTGATGAGACATATGAAACTAAGCTTGCTTTGGGTCAGGAGACGATTAATGAGCTTGTACGCAACTATCTACAAGTATCGAAAGTCGATAGATCCTCTGCCAGCCCGGGTAGGTAAAGGCAGTTGGTGTGAAGGCAAAAGCCATGGAAAAGCGCGCAAAACGAATTGTTAACGCAACAATGGGCTGCGTTATAGGCTTTGCTTTTAATATTCTGAGTGCAACAACCGTCGCCGAAACATCGCTAGCGTCGAGTTCTGCAGATATCGACTCGCTGTCCTCTTTGAACCAAATCGACAGCGACGAGCAGTTAGCAATTTTAAAGCAATCGGTTCTAGATTACGCAATGGACCGCAATGCCAGTGTTGCCGCTGCTAGTTGGACGGATAATGACGGTGCGTTAAACGAAGAAGTTATGATGTTTAGCAACCTTCAGTTGGAGAAGTTGCGCCCGCAGCCATATATAAACCGCTTCGGTCTTAAGGGTACGCGGCTGGTAGAGAGCGACGCCGCAGGATTGGAAGGCGATGAGCAAAGTTGCTCCCGCCCCGGTGCAAGAAGACAACGGCTAAGGTTAATACTGCAGCTCGAGCCCGGTCAGTCTGAAGACGTCAGCGCGCTAAATCTCATGAGCGACAGCGCGAGATTGATCAAACAAGACTTTATGCGTGCTGCCCGCTTTGGCGCCTTGCAGGATGCAACAATAATAGAGCCTGAGGTTACGGGCTCCTCTGCCGGCGCTGACTATCTGCAGTATATGGTCTTGGGCGAGGAGGTAACTTCCGATCTCGAAGTGACTATTCGCATATCCGGCAGGGCTGAAGCAAAACTACTAGATAGATTTTGGGTGACGAAATCGTCCAGAGGACCTATACGTTTAGAAGTGGAGATCATTGCTCAATCCAATCTTGGTGTCCAATTCAGTCAAACCGGCTCAATTCTAGTAAAGTCAGATGAAGCGGACAAAAAAGCACAAAAAGCTTGGCTGAGGTTATCTAAATCGGCGGTAGAAGAACTAGCTCAATGGTCGTCTGATGCGATAACAGCCCTCGGTGCGAGTATTCGCTGCGATACCGGATCGGCTATTCCCATTGCCCATAGGCCTGACGGGGGCTTGCTTATGGCAGGAAGAGACGTTGGACTTTTTTTTGGGCAGAAATTTCTCATCATGCCCAGTAGTGCATTGGCCCAAAGGCAAGGATTAGAACGAGCATTAAGTGCAATTGGCCTTGCCCAAATTACGCAGTTGAATAATCATACTGCAAGTATCGCTGTTTACGCTGGCCCAGAACCCCGCTCTTATAGCAATATGATTGCAATACCGTTGGCGGCACTAGCCCCATGAACTTCGTTAGTACAAGTAGATCTATGTTAAGAAAAATAATAGGAAATGGTATGGCTACTGGATCACTGTCTCCATCAACGTCTATATCGATTTCGCTTCTGACGTTGGCCCGGGTATCTATTCGTAACTTCTTCAGAATGTTCGCCGTGCTGGTATTTATGTCGGGCTGTGCAACCGTAGATTCAGAGCCGGAACTTGCTTTGGTGAGCGATGAAGACTCGGTGGAAGAAATTGATGTTGCCGAGTTAGATGCAGCTCTTGCCCGATTAATCAAGGATTTAGAGGCAGCAATAGAAGCGACCAGAGTTGCGGATAAAGATACTAAAAAAGCAGTTCTTGCAGAAGACGGCACTTATCTCGTTAAGCCCGGCGACTACCTCGACAAGATCATTAAGCAGACCGCCGGCAATTCCCGTATTCGTCCGTCTATTTTGCGACGAGCATTTGTTCGGGCTAATCCACGTGCTTTCAAACGCTCCAACCCCAATTGGATGTTGGCTAACAAGCGACTGAAAGTGCCTGACGTTGATGACATTAAAAAGGTTATTTTTAGAGACATAGATCCAAACAAAGCTAAGGCACGTGGCATTGACCCGTACGAGGGTTGGATCCAATATCCATAAGGCACTACTTTGCTTAACTATGCGCCCGTAAATACTACGCCGGTCTCGGCGACTGTTGCCATCGCTTCCGCGGCGACTCAAGTGCGCATTCCGCCTGCCTTTGTACCCCTGTTGAATCTTCAGCCCGGTCAAGTGGTTCACGGCGAAGTTGTCGTTCATAACGGCCAGCGTACTTTGGAGGTTAAACAGCAGAACCTGCCGTTACCATCTAGGGGAACTTTGCCGACTAGCGCCACTTTGCTCAACGAACCCTTAATCTTTAGAGTCAAAGTCGTGGATGGTCAGCAAGTGCTCACTCTCGTGCAGGCGTCACCGGCGGTTAAAGCAGCGGACACCGGCATACTGCGCCCTCTACTTCAAACTGCACAAACGATTCAGATCAGTCAACAACAGGCGCGCAGCTTAGGCCTTGTTGTGGGCCAGCCTATCCAAGCCAAGGTGGCACAGACAGGAAGTGGCACTACTTTATCGGTACTAGAAAAATCAATCACGTTTCCACAGCGAATAGGCATGCCGGGAAAAACTGTTGAGCTCACTCTTGGGCTGAACCGCGGCCAACACACGTTAACAACAACTATTCACAATCCAACCATACCTGCACAAAATTTAAACAGTCAAACGAAGCAACTTTTAGCTACTGGCAAAAACGTATCTGCTCTAGAAAATTTGGCACAGCTTGAAAACAAACCAATTGCTCGTCTTAATCGCGTACAAATGAACCAACTGGGTTTGCGTGCGGGCCAGGTATTGACCGCAGCTGTTAGTTATAGCGCTACAGGCAGCGAGTTGAAGCTGCCCAAGGGATCGCTACCCCTGCCGCCTACGGTAAAGAATATTAAAGTGACAGTGGCATTGGTTCGCCAATCCAGTGACGTGGGAGATAAAAGCATGGTGAGGCACTTCTTAGTTCCTGCAACGTCATCTGCTTCATCTGCT
>CAJWNY010000070.1 GCA_913043815.1 uncultured Gammaproteobacteria bacterium | reverse complement strand
CCAGCAATAGTGGTCCTATGCAGTTCCCGGTCATAGCCATCGTAGCCGCCGTTGGCTTTGTGCAGCACGCAGCGGTTGTCCCAAATAACTAGCATGTTTTCCTGCCACTTATGGGTATATTGAAATTCGGGGCGGGTTTGCCATTGGTACAAATCTAAAATTAACTGGTTCGCTTCCTCCTGCTCCATGCCTTCAATGCCGCAGATGTAGCCCGCGGTACCAAAAATGGTTTCCCTTCCAGATTCTGGATGCACGTTAATAATTGCATGGGTTTCGACATCGTGTGCATCTTCAGAATAGAGGATCTTCATGCTGCGATCAGAGTCTTTCTCGCGCCTGCCATAGGCTCCATCTGGTCCATATCCCGCTGCCGCAGAGTGCAAGGCAATCTTGCCTTCCAACTGTGCTCTCAGTAGCCCCGGCATTTCCGCTAACGCTTTTTGTTGGTTAGTAAAGCCGGTGTTTCCACCCACTGGCGGAATAGTCAGGCTATATAGGCAAGTTCCGATGGGCGGCTCTTTCTTAAAGCTCCAGTCAGTATGCCAAACCTCAGCAAACACAGGAGCTTTTTCTTTGGCTCTGCGCGTTAGCGCAACTACCGGTGTTTTTTCGCTAATGGAGACAAAGTAGGGGTCGTCACCAATTGAACCTAAGTTTTTTGTAATGCGTACTAAATCTTCATCGCTCAGCTTTTGTTCTGGAAAAACGATCACTTGGTGTTCAATCCAAGCGGCTCTAATGGCGGCGACATCCTCTGAGCTTAAAGGTAGGGATAAGTTAATGCCTGTAACTGTAGCGCCGCAAGCCTCTCCCGTTGGTTGAATGTCTAGCATAAATTTCTCCGCGCAATATTCTGCGTTATATATTGCTATTGACTTCTGTTAGTGAATTAGGACCCAAATCGGTAGCGTATTTTCATCACCAACTGATCGCCGACTGGCTCTTGCCAAGCATTGTCCAGTAGGTCATCAAAATGATCTTGGCGTAACGCTTGCGATAGGTCAGAAGTTCTGCTGTATACAATAAATAAGTCTGAAAGCGGCGCAATTTCCCAGCGGTAGCGGGCCTGAAAAACTAAATCTGAAATAGAGAATGAGTCTGACGGTCCGGCAGGTTTGGCGACGGCGATTAGATTGCCAGAAATGGCCGGAGAGAGGTAAAATTCCTCTTCTTTTGCTCGTATGCCAACCCATTGTACGGAAATTTTGAATTGTTGCTTGGCGCTGAGAAAATACTCAACGTTCATGTTTGGCTGCCACTGCGCTGCGGAGAACGTGGTGAAATTACGATTTTCTTGATGCAATAACCAACCATTGCGATCCACATATTTAACGCCTGCACCCAAACTTAAACCGTCTAAGGGACGCCAGTTTAATTTTGCCTCGTAGTAATAGCTGTCCCCGCCGAGATCTTCTTCCTCAAATCCTAGACCGACACCGAATTGTAAAGCCTTAGCTGAGTTGGAATCGAACCTAAGGCCCCCTGCAGTTTTCTCCTCAATGCGATAAACGCCGTTACCGAAACTATTAAGGTCGTCATAGGCTGGGTAAAAATGGCTCATACGTCCAGTGATGCTGGTTAGATTTTTGAAGGTGGCTCGATTGGAGATAAAAATACCGCCACGCGTAAAGAATCCATCCCCACTTTCCTGTAATGCGCCCCGTATATCAAATTGATTGTTGCGCGCCCAAGTGAGATCTGAGGAGGTTCTAGTATGTGCTGTTCTAATTTGCGTATAGTTATTGCGCGCTTGGTAACCAAGGTCGTTTATATTTATGTTGTCATCAAAGTGTTCAATGCCTAAACGTTGCTGCACCCCCTGACGGAAAGTATATTCAAAGTCTAGGAAGCCGCCATAACCTGCTTTTACATCAGTCAAGTCCGATCTGAAAATTTGTCCATCAGATTGTAGTTTACCGTTAGGGCTCAGGTAGTGCCCGTCTAATCCAGTTACGTAAGCGCTTCTATTTTGGTGCTCCACTACTGTTGATAGAACGCCAACTGCCTTGTAGCTGCCACCAGAATTGTTTTCATATAAAAGACGTCCAACCCCATAATCGGAGCCTTTTTGATTGAGTTGGACGGGTTTGTTGTTAATGGTAGTTTCGAACTGAATCTCGTCCTCGAATGCGCCCAGTACCCCGTAGCGGAATTTTCCAATTTGACCGGTTGCTTTGGCGGCACCGAGTAAATCAGTCGGTAAATTTTTCTCTCTGCTCGAGAGGGTTTGACCCAGCTCTAGTGAAGGCACTTGCGGCTTGCCACCTATTCGCCTTGTGTTGACTAAAGTTGTTGGAGGCCCACCTTGACCCACGCTGGAGCTCCGCGTGTCTGCTCTGGGGCTGGCAACAAAAATCTCTTGGCCTTCCACGAAAAATAATCGTTTCTCAGGGAAAAACGTTTCAGTCGCACTTAGGTTAATAACCGCCTCGTCGGATTCCACGTTACCAAAATCAGGATTAAGGGTCGCATTTAATTGGAAGTTGCTAGAAGGGCGCCAAAACACATCAGCACCGACACGATAGTTTGTTTCGTCATCGATACTATCTTTCGTGGCGGCTGCAAACGGATAAATATTGTATTGCTGACGCGGTGATACCCCATTCATTTCCAGCGACTGCAACTCGGACATGAATTTTGGCTTGGTAAACGGCAACGCAGGCCATCCCCAACGCTCATCCAGGTGAGCTACCTTGCGAGAAAAATATATGCCCATATTACGTTTGTCTTCTGCTGCAGGCATAGAGATCGCGCTCCATGGAATGAAGAACTCTGCAGTCCAGTTTTCATCATTTTGCTGGCTCGCGCCCAACCACGGCCCATCCCATTCGTTAGAAAATCTCTTTTCTGGAAGCACGCTACCATCCATAAGCGAATCGCCAAGGTTGATACCAAACCAAAATCCATACAGCCCCTCTCCAGAGGTATCTAAGGTTAAGTTAATGCTGTCTCGATTAAGATCAAAGAAGATGTCTCTTCCTGAAAGCCTTCTAATTTGGGTGTCTCGCGGCTGTTCCATATCTGCAGCGACGTAAAGACCTTTGTCTGTATAAGCAATCCTAACCTGGGTTTCGTAGATCCCTTCTTTCAGGGTATCTGGTTCCAGAACCACAAATTCTCTTATCGCTGTGATTTCCTGCCATATGGGCTCGTCTAAAATGCCATCGATTTTGAACGGTGTTTTGACTTCATCGGTGCGACGTATTTTTATCGCTCCAGCTCGAACTGTGGTGTCACTTTGACCAGCAAATGATAATGGAGCTCCTTTTTGTCCTTCTAGCGTTTGTATTCCCGAGCGGGGCCCATTGATTTCATTTTTAAGGCTGGAAAATTTAGGAGAATAAATTTCGGAAGTAGATGTTGGGCGAGGGTCAGAGGTTGATCGCATTCGACGCTCGCTGACCACTGTTGATGACGATTCAGGAGCGCTGCCGAATTTTGTCTTTGTCTCGGCGATCGAACGGGGACGTGTTAGTACCCAGGCGCCGGCGATATTTGCTTGGCGAGCTTTTGCGCTGACTAGATCTGCATCACTTCTTGACAGTAATGGCTCTGAAAGAACTCGGTACAAGTTACCGTTGGCAGTTGGAGTAGCGTCTACCGAATAGCCATCGCCTAACTCTTGTACAGCTTTTGCTGCCGCTTTTTCTGCGTTGGCCTGATTTTTGTAACTTCCAATTGAAACCTGATAAACGGTTTGGGCCACAGCTGTGTGACTCAGTACAAAGCCCAAGCAAAGGAAGGCTATTTTTTTTGTGAGCATTTCTATCATCCCAATGTTCTTCAGAATATCGGCGTGCTCGTAGTTAACGGCGCCTTTATTTTTCTTTTGTGCGGCCTCTGTATCATCGAGTTTAGCAGTATCATGCTCCAAATTCTCGTCAACGATTTTGTCTTCGAGGAAGTCGCTGAATATTGCTCTACCCCGATTGGCTCCTACCGCAGTGGCTTACTTCGTGTGGGTTGATGCTCGGGCGATTTGTAGCTTAGATGTCTGCGCATCAAAACCTACAGGTGCCGGGGTGATACTTCTCCCCGGCAGTATTCAATAGGAACAAAATAGTATGTTTCGAGGGGTCTAACCTATCGAAAATGTGAGGGTAGCAAGAGAGGGAATAGAGAGAACGCCTGCTTTAGGTTGACCCAGAATTAGCTCATAAGTTGCTAGGGCTAGTTTGCGTTAAACACTTTTGCTGCGGCGCCTACTACCAATTGCCTAACTCGACACATCCTTTAGGAGTTTGCAGGGTGGCTTTAAAATAATCACTGCCTTTGGTCATAGATAAATCCAAATCTAGGGCGTTCATCAGTTGTTGGTATGCGTCAATATCTTCGGTAAAAACACAAAACTCCAACAGAGAACAACCTTTTGGCGTGCTTAATGCTGGGTGTGTTGAAGCTTTCCAGTCGATGAAAAAGGGCAGAAGACTGTTGCCCGTGAGAAATCTTAACTGCCATGCCAGATGCAAGCCTTCTGGGGTGGTTCTGCTCATGTCGATGATGTCTTTGTGGCCATACCCGGCATTTTGCGCAAGGCCTGCTAGCGCAATCAAATCTGTTGTCGCCACAGCCCAGCTGCGGATACCAGACCCGCCACGTGCCAAAAGCAGTTCGCCAGTAGTGCCGGACAGATCCTGGCTAGGATCTGGTGCGATGATTTCTAGATATTGGTCGTCACCTAGAGATAACAGTGCGTTCCGCGTACCCATTCCAGGGTGGGAACCGCCCGGCGCTGGTCTTGCACCGGTTAAATCAGCGATCTCTTCAGTGCCTTGGTCTAAATCCGCGCATGCCCACATTATGTGATCAAGTTTAGCCATTAGCTGCTCCGTGAATTTCTCTGAAGAATGTACTATAAACCCTCAAGTAAGATTTATGCCTTTCGTTACAATTTGGGTAAACAGAGCGCTAGAATCGAAAAAACAGAGAAGTACAACGAAGATAAGGGAAGGACTTTTTGACTGATTTTATTAGAACACCAGACACCAATTTTGCGCACATTGCTGACTTTCCTTATGCGCCGAATTATCACGCTTGGCGAGATATGCGCGTCCACTATGTAGATGAGGGGCCTAAAGATGGGCCGGTCATGCTGCTTATGCACGGGATGCCTGCATGGTCTTACCTCTACCGGGATATGATCCCGCTTTTTGTAGAAGCTGGATATCGCTGCATTGCCCCAGATCACTTGGGGTTCGGTCGTTCTGATAAGCCTACAGATTTCAGTTGGTACACTATTGCACGGCACACAGAAGTATTGACCAGTCTCATTTATGCCCTAGATTTAAAAAATATCACGTTAGTCTGCCAAGACTGGGGCGGACCTACGGGCTTAGCTCAGTCGGTCTATATGCCTGAGCGGTTTGATCGCCTGTGCATTATGAATACTTGGTTGCATCACCCTGAATACGAATACAGTGACGGGATCCGTAACTGGAATGCAGCTTGGCATGAGGGAGGGCGATTCCATCGTGCGCAACCTGACTTGGCGCTTTTATTGGTGCTCAGTTCCGGTCTTGCTAAGCCCGAAGTAATTTTTCCTGCGTTAATGAACGGCACGCCGCCTGCTATAGAAGGCAAGGCGTTAGAAATGTATGAGGGATTTTCTGCCCCGTATAAGGGATTGCCCGACGAAGCCTTTAACGGCTATCGAAATTTCCCGTTGTCTATTCCATTGGATAGCTACACAAGCGGTAATGCGGCAGCACAAACTCATCACTACCGGACCCTGCTACAATGGACAAAGCCTGTCCACTTTATTTGGGGATGCGCGGACGATGTGTTTACTGAGGCATGGGGTCGAAACTGGGCCGAGCGAATGAATGCGTCCTTCGATGGTATTTCTGACGCAGGACATTTTTTGCAAAACTCTCATGGCAAAGAAGTGGCATCCTTACTGCTGAGCCGAATCTCTGACGAGGGATAAGAAAGAACTCTCGCTGCGGGCTAATAAGCTTTAGTTGAGTGTTGGGCCTGTGTGGATTGCTGCTCTCGCCTTGGCTATTACGATCGGATATGCAAATTGCAACTTATCAGTCGCTTAAAGAAAGTTATGAATAGTTGGTCAGGAGCCTAGCTGTTTTGAGCTGCGTATAGTCCTATATGGCACGGCGCTGCTCACTTTAGTTTTTGCATTGATATTAAAATTACCCTTACAGTTGTTGAGCGGGGAAACTGGGTCGTATTCTGACACAGCGAATTGGGCTTTTAAGTTGGTCTCCACACTGCTATTTATTGTTGGCGCCTATTGCGCCGAGACATATGCAGCCAACGCCAGTGACTTTTTGAATGGATTTGCATTGCTTTATACCAGTTTTTCTATTGTTGTGGTCATTGGACTAAATAAGCTCGGCGGTAACGAAGACTGGCTGATAGCGCTCAGCCGATATCTTCCAGGCATTAGATTTGAGGGGGTGATTATCGGTGCGGTCACAGGCCTTCAAGATGTTTATGAGTTAGCACCTATGACGTCATTATTGATGTTTGGTGTGCTTTCACTTCAATACGTATTGTATCTACGCACCATACTTTTCTTAGCTGTCCCAGAAAAAGTTTTGGTTGCAGGCAGCCAGCAACGCAATGTGGTTACAACAATGTCCGCCGTTGCATTGATAGGGGTAGTTTTCTACATGGTTGTTGTCAGTACTTCGCTGGTTTAATGCGGAACGACTTCTTTGCGAGTCTAGGGTCTACAAGACACCACTTGTATTAATCAAAACCGCCCAGTAGATTAAAATCGACTGACCCGTTCTGCTTAAAGCTTACTTCGCTAACGTTCGGTCATCCAGTGCTTCTCAAATGCTTGGATTCTCTTAGTCGCCTGAAATGGTGTCATCTCAACCTTCGCTTCACCAGTTCTACCAAGTAATTCAAGTTGAGCGTAGTACCAAAATTGCACGCCAAAGGTTGCTAAGGCCCAAAAGGGTTTCAATTTACCCACAAACGAAAGCCATTTTGGGAACAGCGACAGTTCTTGCTCGTACCTTGGCAACTCTGCTTGACCGGCAAAAAGTCTTTTCGGTGCGTCGGTCAAAACACACATAGGGCGCCCAATACCTATCATGTCAGCGCAGCCGCTGCTCACGGCTTCTTCCATCACAGCAAGTTGTCTAAATCCACCGGTCACCATTAAGGGAATAGAAACGTGTTCTTGCATAGTGACGGCAAAATCCACGAAATAGGCTTCGCGCATAGCCGTTGATTGTTTTACATTTTGCTCTTCAGCGGCCTCTACACCCGCAACTCCTATAAGCTTTGGTTGTTCGTAGGTGCCCCCGGAAATTTCCAGCAAGTCCACGCTGGCCGCTTCTAACCACTTAGCGACAATAAGGCTGTCTTCAAAGGCGAAGCCGCCTTTTTGGAAGTCTGCACTATTGAGCTTTACGCAAATTGGAAACTCCGGGCCAACTGCTTGGCGAATAGCTGTGATGACGTCGATTAGTGCCCGCGCGCGGTTTTCTAGACTGCCGCCATATTGATCATCACGTTGGTTGCTTCTAGGGCTGAGGAATTGTGAGAGCAAATAACCGTGTGCTGCGTGCACTTGGACGCCGGTAAATCCTGCGTCTTTACACGCTCGAGCGCAGAGTGCGAAGCGCGCTACTATGTCGTGGATTTCTTCAATGTTCAGCGCGACAGGTTGACCAAATTGGCCACCAGGTATGCCTACGGCAATAGCTGAAGGGGCTTTTGGCGTTTTGTTTACGCCGGTTTGAGTTTGTCGCCCGGCGTGGCTGATTTGTGCCCAAAAGTGATTGCCCGCTCTGGTGCCTTGTTTGGCCCAACTGCTCAGTGCTGCGTGCATTTCGTTGTCGGGCACTTTGTCTACAATCACATTGCCGGGCCGTTCTAGGTGGTCTGCATCAACTTGTATGTTGCCTGACAGTAAGATGCCCGCGCCCCCATCACTCCACAAACCATAAAGCCGCTCTAGTTCTGGGGTAGGCAGACCTGCTGGGCTGGCAAGGCCCTCGGTCATGGCGGCTTTACAGATACGATTTGGAATGCTCACACCGCATGGCAGAGTTAGCGTTTGGCTTAGAATTGATGACATTGTTATACCAGCCTTATTTTTGTTTCATAAGATGCCGAAAGATAGGGCTAATTGCTAGGTATGTTTGAAGACAAAATCCTTCCGGAACTTTCTGTTTTGACCTGTAATTGTCGATAAGATTGCCGTAGCCTAACTCGAGTTTATTTTGCTGCTGGTTAGCTTAGTTTTGGCACTGAGCTTCAGACTAAAGACCTAGGTTCAAAACTCTGATTCAGGGCGCTTACCGGAGGCTTAGATTGAATACTCTGATTAAATCGAGAGATCAATTCAGAGATCAAATAGTTAAAATTGAGGACACTTCATGGATTCGTTTGACAAAATCTATCAGCGTGCCGCCCGGCGTAAAGGGGGCGAAATTGTCCTCGAGGCACTACTGGCTAACCCGCATAAAAAAGTAAACCTAGCCAAGTTGAGTGACTCTGATGTGCTGTCAGAAATGACAGCGTGTGTTTTTCGTGCTGGCTTCGTGTGGAAAATCATCACCGCTAAATGGCCCGGGTTTGAGAAGGCCTTTAACGAATTCGATGTTATACATTGTGCGATGTTGGCGGATGAAGAGTTAGAGGTTTTGCAGCAAAACACCGATATTGTGCGTCACGGCACAAAGATACGAAGTGTTCGAGAGAATGCTCAATTTATGCTTGAAGTGCGTCATGAGCATGGTTCATTCGGCAAATTCTTAGCCAACTGGCCTGAGGATGATTTTGTTCAAATGTGGCAGCTGTTGAAAAAACGCGGTTCGCGGCTTGGCGGGCAGAGTGGACGCTATCTTTTACGTTTTATTGGTTTTGAAACGCCCCTTTTGAGTAGGGATGTTGTCTCTGCGTTAGTTGGCGCCGGGGTGGTGGAAAAAGAACCCACCAGTCAAAAAGCCTTATTCCTTACGCAAGAAGCATTCAATGAGTGGCGCGAGCAAAGTGGCAAGGGATTTACCGAAATTTCGCGCATTTTAGCTATGTCTGTAGGTTGACCGCCAATCTCGCCGGACGCTAGGTCGCGCCGTGAGTTGCCCGCCATTCGTCTTGGAAAAGACTAAACACTGCGGTATCGCGAATATGCCCTGTCCAAGTCACTTTATTCTTGCGCAGAATTCCGTCCTGTTTCGCACCTAGTTTGAGCACTGCTTTACTTGAGCCTTTATTGCGTACATCCACGCGGAACTCAATGCGGCGATAACCACAGTCAAAACCGTGTTCGATGAGCAAGCGCTTCATAGTTAGGTTGAAATCTGTTCCTCTAACCTCGGGACTGATGTAAGTGCCGCCGATTTCCACCACGCCTTCTTGGTCTGGGTTAATATAACTGGTCATGCCTACGACTTTTTGATCTCCCGGTGCGTCAATTTTGATGACAGCAAATACTGCTCGATCTCGCGCCTCACTCATGTGGGCGATGGCTTTGTCGAAGTGTTCGCCAAGCATTGAGTTTGGATAAATTTCCCATATCGCTTGATCTTTAGCGCAGGCTATTCGCAATTCCGCATGGTGCTCCAGTGCCAAAGGCTTGAGAAGCACTTGCGCATGGCTGAGAGTTTTACTTAGGGCTTTGAGCATTTGGCCTTTCTTTTGCGTGTCAGTTGTTCGGTGATTATCTATTGAGAAATTAGCCACTCAGTTTAGATGCCGGATTTACGGCATTTAAAGCGCTTATAAGTGATCACTTTTTGTTGAAGGCCGCAATACGCGTCTGCATATCAGGTCCCACGCCCTCGCTAGCATAAACTTCCCACTGTAGGCCACCGTCTAAGGATTTGCCGTCTGTAGTTTCCAAGAGCTTTTTGTTGGCAGAGTGTGTGAATGAGGAGTTATCTACAATGGATTTACACATCTGGGCCACTTCTTGAATGAAGTTTTCGTTGTCTAAAACTACCTCCGCTAATCCTACTCTCAGTGCTTCTTCAGCCTTTAGTGTAGCGCCTGTAAACATCATGCGTTTAGCAGTGCTTGCACCCACACGACGCGGTAGTCGTTGGCTCATGCCCCACACTGGTGTTAAGGCCCATTTAGCATGCGTGTCAGCAAATCTTGCTGTAGCAGATGCAACAATAAAGTCTGCCGCTAAGGCTACTTCTAGGGCGCCTGTATAGCAGTGGCCATGAACTGCCGCAATGACAGGTTTGGGCAGCAACTCCATGAGGCGCAGGGTTTCTGAATGCCAGCCCCGCGAAGGCACCCGTTCGCCACCCGCGATATCCGCTAAATCGTGACCGGCAGAAAAACACTCGCCTGCGCCGCTTAACACCACGCAGCTTACTGAGGCATCTTTGCCAATATCGGATACGTGCTTACGCAGTTCTTCAAACATGGAAACTGTTAGCGCGTTGAGCTTGTCTGGTCGATTAAGAGTGAGGTACGCGACTTGATCGACATCTTCTCTAAGGACTAAGGGCGTTTGTTCGGTCATTGGTATTCCTCAAAATTAGTTAGTTTGTTGATGACAAGTGAGGTAAAAATAAAGATTGGGCGGGCGTACACACTTTGTCTAGCCTAACTTTGTCAATTATTGCCCAGAGTAAACGACAACAGCGGACCGATGTTGAGTCCGCGTTGGCATTAAGACTAGTTCGCCTGACTGCGAATAAAAAGCGAGCGTTAGTCAAAGTCGCTGGCATCATGTCGTTCTGTTACGCGCTCTTCTTCAGGGCCCCATGGCCTATTGACGCGTCGTCCACGCTGCACAGGTGTTCGCTCCTCAATTTGTGTAGCCCACCTTGCAACGTTGGTATAGCTGGCGACATCAAGGAATTCTCGCGACTCGTAAATGTTGTTTAACACCAAGTTGCCGTACCAAGAGTAGTTGGCCATATCCGAAATGTTGTAGTCATCGCCGCACAAGTATGCCCGCTCAGCCAAATTACGGTCCAGCACGTCTAGTTGGCGCTTCACCTCCATGGCAAATCGATTGATCGGATATTCGTATTTTTCTGGTGCGTAGGCATAAAAGTGACCAAAGCCGCCACCCAAATAAGGAGCGCTGCCCATTTGCCAAAATAGCCACGACATACACTCAGCGCGCTGCGAAGGGTCTGTTGGTAAAAATGCGGCAAATTTTTCAGCCAGATAAACCATGATTGCACCAGACTCAAAGATTCTGGTGGTGGGTGAGGTACTGTGGTCCATCAAAGCAGGGATTTTTGAATTTGGGTTGGCTGCTACAAAACCACTACCAAATTGGTCGCCGTTGCCAATATTAATGATCCAGGCATCGTATTCAGCACCGCTAAAGCCTAGTGCTAGGAGTTCTTCAAGCAAAATAGTGACTTTGACGCCGTTGGGTGTGCCCAAAGAGTATAGCTGGAGTGGGTGTTCACCCACAGGAAGCTCTTTGTCATGCGTTGCACCGGCAATGGGGCGGTTGATATTGGCAAATTTGCCGCCGCTGCTTTGATCCCAGGTCCATACTTTGGGGGGAACGTAAGTGTCTTGTGTGCTCATTGTGCTCTCCTTATTTTGCAAAGCATTGAGTGTACGAGACTTTTTCAACATTCTTCTACTTGAATTTATAACTTGATGCGCTAACGTTTGCTTGAGGATAAATACTTTTAGCGATGAGACAGTCGCACATGAAGGGGTTGTTGGAGTGTGTGAGTTACTTACATCGTTATGAACGCTTAATCCGCACTACCTTCATAATTTCAAAATCTATTCCGGCAACCTGTTCGGTTTCTGGGTAGTAAGTTACGTTTACTCTTGCGCCTTTGAGGCTTTTATAAGTTTTCTTTCGCACATATTTAAAGGGTACATCGTAGCCTGTAAGCATAATCGTGTTGTATATCCACTCGTCACTTTCGCGTTGAATGTGGCTTGCGACTGTAGCCATATCTAGTTGATTGAGTTGTTCGTTCTTCTTCAACATTTTTTTAAGGTCTGATTGCATAATCCGCTCTCAATATTCAAATTGATTGGAAAAGGTCTTGTGGCAATGAAACGTGGTTGAGGATACACCAAAGAGACGTATCTTTTTTGCCGATATCCGCACAAGCGAATTTGCATAATGTTGTGCTAACCTCTTCCTTTGGTTGGAGGTGGCGCATCGCCCCTTGAGAGTCCTTAAAAATAGGGGTTTAAAACCCAGTGCTCTGCTCTAGCGGAGTATCAACAGAATTTTAGAAAATAGTGGGAGATAACAATATGGAAGCATGGATTATTGACGCGGCGCGCACCCCAAGGGGTGTTGGCAAGCAAGGCAAGGGCGCACTCTGGGAAATACATCCTCAGAAGCTGCTTTCAACGGTACTGCGCTCACTTGCTGAGAGAAATAACCTTAATACAGAAGAAATTGACGACGTCATTATAAGTTGCAGCAGTCAGGTTAAAAAGCAGAGTAATTGTATTGGTCGTATGTCGGCATTGGACGCGGGATATTCCATTAAGGCATCCGGTGTCACGTTAGATCGCTTTTGTGGCGGCGGTATTTCGGCTGTAAATATGGCGGCTGCCAGCATTATGTCTGGTATGGAAGATTTGGTTGTTGCTGGTGGTGTGGAAATGATGTCGTACGTTGCGGCAGAAGGTATTCCAACACCCCTAGACGCGCATAATATTGATTTACGCGACCGCCATCCTCAAACTAACGTAGGTATTGCGGCAGACATTATTGCCACTCAAGAAGGCTTTAGTCGCTTAGAGCTAGATGCGTTTTCCGCAGAGAGCCAGCGTCGGGCAAGTCTAGCCATGCAAGCTGGCGCTTTTGCTAAAAGTTTGATCCCTGTTTATCGGCCGGATGGCACGTTGGCGTTAGACGACGAAGAGTTTCCTCGCCCTCAGACTACAGCTGAGAGCTTAGCTCAGCTTCAACCGGTGTTCGGTAATTTCATGGACCTGCCATTTTATGATTCAGGCCTTACTTTCCGTGAAATGGTTGCAAAGCATTGGCCCGGACTTCAAGTCGAGCATGTTCACCACGCTGGCAGTTCCTCTGGCGTGGTCGATGGTGCTGGTGCCCTGGTGCTGGCTTCTCCAGAGTACGCCAAAGCACACGGTCTAAAGCCTAGGGCTAAGATCAAGGCAATGGCAAATATGGGGCATTCCCCTGAGCATATTTTGAACGCGCCTGTAGATGCTGCGAAAAAAGTACTGGGCAAAGCGAAAATGTCGCTCAGCGACATTGACCTGTTTGAGGTGAATGAAGCGTTTGCAGTGGTACCTGTTAAGTTCATGCGAGACCTAGGTGTTGACCATAGCAAGCTCAATGTCAATGGTGGCGCTATTGCGCTAGGTCACCCAATTGGCGCTACAGGCGCTATGTTGATTGGCACGGCGCTGGATGAACTTGAGCGTAGCGATAAGTCTACTGGCTTAGTCACCATGTGCGCAGCGGGTGGTATGGCTCCCGCTGTGGTCATAGAACGTATGTAATACGCCGTTGATCGATGCTCTGTTAAACAAAGGCGATATTTATGTCGCCTTTGTTCCATTTGCAATGAATAAAAAATGCACCCTTGGCGAGTACTTTTTTTCTAAGTCTCTTTTAAAGACCCCCCCCCAAAAAAAAAATAAGAAGCGCTAATCCAGGGGAATACTGAATTTTTTAAGCGTTAGGCCC
>CAJWNY010000069.1 GCA_913043815.1 uncultured Gammaproteobacteria bacterium | reverse complement strand
GTATCAATCGACGGTCAAATCTATAGGGATGATTGGACTCAAACAATCCCCAGTGGCGCCGAGGTGTACATTATTCCAAGAATAGAAGGGGGCTAGGCAAGCTAGCTCTCCAGCTCTTTTTCCTAGTCTTTTGCACGTCTTGCTGTCTGACTCTTTTTCTAGAAATAGCTCGCTTTTTTGTTGTCTCCACGCATTTGATTGTTCTGGCTAACTGGCCGAAAGTTGTATTTTATGGGCCAGACTTTTGTCTCTGGAGTGCTTGTATTTACAAAGAGAAGCGCTGTATTCCCAGTGAATAATATGGGTACAATTAAGGTCCCAGAGTGTTAGAAGACGGATTGTGGCCGATAGCCTTAGAGATCAATTAGTAAAAGCCGGATTGGCAACCAGTGCGCAGGCCAAGAAAGCAGAACGCTCAGGACGCGCAACTGAGACGGCTAAACGTCACAACAACGCCAAGGGCAAATCTAAAGGTAAAGACGAGCCTTCTTCATTAACTCAACAAGTGAAGGCCAAGGCCGCGCAGCAACGTGCAGAAAAAGCCTCTCGAGATAAAGCCATTGCTCAGGTGCGGAACGCCAAAAGTGAAGCTAAGGCAAAGCAGGCCCAAGTGCGCCAGCTAATTGCCCAGAATGATCAGCGGACCAAGGTCAGTGATGACGAGGCGGTTCCTTATAATTTTGTGCACGGGCAAAAGATAAAAAAAATTCATGTCACGAAAGTTCAATTGGAAGCGCTGAGCAGTGGCCGTCTTATTGTGGTGAATAACAATGGCATTTATCACTTTGTCGATGCGAAAGTTGCCGAACAAATTGCCGCACGAGATCCCAAGCGCATCATTGTCGCTCACAGCAATGAAAGTAAAGATGCAACGCCCAGCGCCGATGATGATCACTACGCAAAGTTCGCAATCCCCGACGATTTAGATTGGTAATGGCGCCCTCGCCGACCTGGTGCGAGATGGGCTGGTCTGTTGTTAGCGGAACTTTGCGTCTAGGCGGTTAGAGGATCAAAATGAAAAACACTTACATCCTTTATGGGTCTTACGCGTCGTATTATACGGCTAAAACACGTGCCTATTTGCGCAAGAAGGGCATTCCATTTGTCGAACGTTTGCCCAGCGATCCGGCTTTTCGTGAGATCGTTCGCCCAACATCCGGCAGTCACCGTATTCCTCAGTTAATGACGCCTGAAGGGGTTGTGCTGCAAGACAGCGTTGCAATTCAAGATTTTCTGGAAGAACAATTTCCCCACTTACCCGCAACGCCAAAAACGCCTAAGCAGAAGATATTTGTGCATCTAATGGAGTTGATGGGCAGCGAGGGGTTGTTGCGACTCGCGTGGCTGCACAGATGGATGTTCGAAGCGAACTTCACCTTTGTGAAAAAAGATTTTGGTCGTTCGTTCAAACCTCAGGGCAGCGATGTAGATTTACAAAAATATGGTGATCTTATTGCTGATCGAATGATGAGCTACGGGTTGCCAGAATCATCCCCGTCGGCGAGGGAAGCTTTGGATGAAAAGTATAAGCAACTGCTCTCATTGTTTGAGTCCCACCTTATTCAACATCCTTATTTCTTAGGTGGACATCCATCTGCTGCGGACTATGCAGTTATGGGTGCATTTCATGCGCACATGGGGCGTGACCCCGCTGGATTGCGGGTGATGCAAGACCATGGTCCGAGAGTGTTTCGGTGGGTAGAAAATATGCTTTTGCCTGAGGTCCAATCACCTGAATTTCATGACGTGCCAGTTGCCTATCTAGCTGATGATGAAGTGCCGGATACGGCTCTGGCGATACTGCGCTTTATCGCTGATGAGTATGGAAAGAAGTTTGTCTTGGGCGCAATGGGATTTAACCAGGCCATGGAAAAACTGGCACCTCAGGCTGGATACCCCTTGGTTCCTGACCATGATCAACCGTTGCTACCCTCGGAGCTAGTGAGTTATGAGGGCGTGGAGACCGAACACAGAACAGACCTTTATGCAGTTTGGTTGACTCAGCGTTCTCAGAGTTATTTCCATTCGCTCGACGCTACTGATCAGGCGCTAGCTTTGCGGATGTTGGGTAAAGGCACGCTGGCTGATTTATTGGGTGTACCGCTTACAACCGAGATTAGCCGTGTGAATAACCGGTTTTTGGTTGCGTAAGACTATGGGGTTTAACCTACCGCTAGGTCGCCGCCTGCTGGACTATGTCAATGCTTTACGACTCCTGAGTCACTCCTCTGTTGCGACAGTATCTTTAAAGAGAGAGTCTTTGGGGCGAAGGAGGCGAGTGCACTCGCCCCTTCTGTCAGCTCTTGTACTACTTAAGTATGTAGGCCCGAACGGTTAAAGTATCTTCGCGGGTATCAAATGTAATAATGTCCAGATTCTTGTCGCCATTATCTACATCAACGACGTTTCTTAGTGTCAATGTTGCGCCTTTGCGCGACCAACGCCCATTGAAGATCCCTGAGAAAACTGTATCCGCGTTCATAACACCTCGGCCTTGACCACTAGCAGAACCTTCGGTTCCGCTGAGGCCGTAGTTAAGGTTTTAGGTTGCGTAGACTTTGTCATATTGACCCATTTTGCCCTCTGCAGTGATGGTTGAAACATCTGCACCCAGATTTACCGATGTGACGTTCATTACAGCGGCTGGTTGGCGCTCAGCCAAAGCCAAACCTGATTCATGGTCGCCTGCTATGGCGGTGTGGGCAAGGACAAGCAGAGCTGCGCTGAGTATTATTTTTATTGTTTGTCTTATCATTATTATTTTCCGACTATAAGTTGTTTTGTGTAGTGTTCGGTAATCCTATCGCCGAGAATTATCCGAGTAAACAGCGGGTACGCACACAGCTGTTCCGGATTCGCGCATTACCAACAGGAGTAGGTTAAAGAGCGAAAATGTTTGGCAACGCTGGGACAGTTTTACACTTAGTGGTAAACTGTCGCGATGGCAAAAAAGCAAGGGAGAGAAGCCAAGTGTCTAGTGGAGTTTTAGCGAGTATGTTGGACCGAGATCCAGCAACCATGCCTTTAGAAGATATAGATGTAAGTCATATTGATTTATGGCGTAGCGAGGCGAAGTGGGATTTCTTCAAACGTCTACGTGACGAAGCGCCTATACATTATTGTGCTAAAAGTGAATTTGGTGCCTATTGGTCAATCACTCGCTTCAGCGACATTATGAAGGTGGAAAAGAACTGGCAGGTTTTTTCTTCTCACCCGCGGATTTCAATCGCAGATCCTGAAGAAAACAACACCTTTAATACGCCTACCTTTATTGCCATGGACCCGCCCACACATGATGATCAGCGCAAAGCAGTTCAAGACGTTGTGGCGCCACCTAACCTTAAAGAACTGGAAGCCACTATTCGCGCCAGGGCTAGTGAAATACTAAACAACCTGCCTATTGGCGAGACATTTAACTGGGTAGACAGGGTATCGATAGAGCTAACCACCCAGATGTTGGCCACACTTTTTGATTTTCCCTTTGAAGACCGTTATAAGCTAACCCGTTGGTCGGATGTAGTATTTGCACGCGTAGGCGAAGGGGTTATTGATTCTATTGAACAACGTCAGGAAGAGTTGATGGAGTGCTTGGCCTACTTCCTAAAGCTTTGGGAGCAGCGCGAAGCTAACCCTGTGGGTAATGATTTCATCTCCATGATGATTAGGGGCGCTGCCACAAAGAATCTCTCGCCACAGGAATACCTGGGGAACATCTTGCTGTTGATTGTGGGCGGTAACGATACTACCCGTAATTCCATTACTGGCGGTGTATTAGCGCTCAATCAAAATCCAGAAGAATATGACAAGTTGCGCGCGCAACCTGAAATAATTGCGAATATGGTTTCTGAGATTATTCGTTGGGTAACGCCCCTTGCGCATATGCGTCGGACAGCTACTCAAGACTTCGATTTTGAAGGGCAAAAGATCAAAGCCGGTGACAAGGTCATTATGTGGTATGCGTCAGGTAATAGAGATGAGCGCAGTATCCCCGATCCTGAAGAATTTAAGGTAGACCGACATCGTGCGCGTAACCATATTTCCTTTGGCTTTGGTCTGCACAGGTGTATGGGCAACCGCATGGCCGAACTGCAATTAAGAGTGCTTTGGGAAGAGATTCAAAAGCGTTTTGAGTTCATAGAAGTGGTGGGTGATGGTGTGCGTGTGCCGTCTTGCTTTGTGCACGGCTACACAGATTTACCAGTACGCTTGCACGCCAAAAAGTAAATCGAGTATTGGCTATCTGTCCTTAATCCGTTTGCGCTCGCTAGGGCGCAGCTAGGTTGCGGCTACTTGTTTGATGGTTGTTAGAATAGTAGTTTGATGGCAGTTCTAGGATTGTTGTAACCAACTTTTTCAGCCGGCATTTGTCATTTCTGATATTAAAGAATCGGAGAAGACGATAAAGAAATTTTTATTGAATGGCGCGCTGGGGTTACTGGTCATTGCCGCAATTGCAATGGCTGGTAAGGTGGAGGCTGTTGCTGATAGCGTGATCATTGAACAACGTGCAGTACTCACAAAAAATACTGCTGGCAAAGGCTTCGGTCCTCAAGCACCTAGAGATATTGGTTCGGGAGTAGGTACTAATAGCCGAGTTTTTGGCCCAGCGCCAATCATTGCCAGCATGATGGCAATGCCGATTAACGCGTTATTTAGCTCCATTACTTGATTGTAGTAGATGGTGATAAACGTGTTGAACAGGCCAATATAGACAGCTTCGTCAGTAGCGCCAACGCCAAATGCCAGTTTTGTACCTATGGAAAGCTTTTCATCAACTGGCGTGTGTTGTGAATTTTTAATTATCGCGCCCCTACTACTCTATCGCTCTCTGGCTGGTTGCTCGCATGGCTAACCTGTATGCTGCAAACGAAATTAATCGGGAGCAGTCGGTGCCTAAAGCAAGTGATTTAAAGCGTGGTGATGTAGTTGATATTAGTGGCGTGCCACATAGCGTGAAAAATGTAGATGCAAAGAGCCCTTCTTCTAGAGGTGCATCAACCCTTTATAAAATCCGCTTCACTAATTTGCGTACTGGCCAGAAGCTGGACGAAAGCTTTAAAGGCGATAGCATGCTCGGACAAATTGATTGCATACGTACAGACGTGCAATATTCCTATGTAGATGGTGACGAGCATGTCTTTATGAATAGTGATGACTATAGTCAGTATATATTGAACACAAGTGCCATTGAGGACCAGCTCGTATTTATGGAGGTGGGTCAGCAGGGTCTTATCGCGTTGATTGTTGAGGGCGAAATACTCAGCGTCAGCGTGCCCGTGACTGTGCTGTTGGATATTGTCGAAACCGCGCCTAGTATTAAGGGTGCAACTGCGTCTGGGCGTACTAAGTCAGCGACTTTAACTACTGGTTTAGCGATTCAGGTGCCAGAATACATTGAGACCGGCGAGCGAATTAAGGTAAATACCGAATCTAGTAAGTTTGTCTCGCGGGCTTAACAAGGGGAATAGGAGAACGGCCCGTAAGCACTCGTACTTTGACGAATACGCTTAAAAGCGCCGTCAGCGATAGTGCAGCAGGGCCTTAAAGGGACCATGTTGATGATTGTTTATTTTTAACTTTTCGTCTTAGCTGTTTATTTTTAGGCGGCAAACTAACTACCCAAACTTGGAGTTCTCTCATGGGAATTGAAACTGGTGCCGCTTGGCGTGAGTTACGCACTCACTATGAGCAAGTTGCAGAATTGCAACTAACCCAGATATTTGCAGATGACCCGCGGCGAGCGAAAGAATTTTCTTTAGAGTTTCAGGGGTTATTCTTAGACTATTCGAAAAATCGTATTACTCGTGAGAGCTTAGATCTTCTGATGAATCTCGCTGACGAGGTACAATTGTCTGCCGCTATATATGACATGTTTGCCGGAAAAAAAATTAACGTCACCGAAGGACGGGCCGCTTTGCACACTGCATTGCGCGCGCCGAAGTCCTCTCGTATTGAATCAGATGGTGTTGATGTGGTTCCGCAAGTTCACGCGGTTTTAGACCAAATGGAGGAATTTTCACAAACAATTCGTTCTGGTCAATGGCAGGGCTTTACCGGTAAGCCCATTCGCAATGTGATTAACATTGGTATTGGCGGATCTGACCTCGGTCCAATGATGGCTTGTGAGGCATTGCGTGCTTACAGCCAGCGCAACCTAAACATACAGTTTGTTGCTAATGTTGATGGTTCAGATTTTGCCGAAGCGGTGCAGGGGCTGCATGCGGATGAAACCCTTTTTATTGTGTGCTCAAAAACATTTAGCACGGATGAAACCTTGACCAACGCGCGCACTGCTCGGTCATGGTTGCTAGAGCAATTGGTCGATAAGGACGCCATAGCTAAACATTTTGTTGCTGTTTCTACCAATACAGAGGAGGTGCAGGCCTTCGGTATAGATACACAAAATATGTTTGGTTTCTGGGACTGGGTAGGGGGTAGATATTCCCTTTGTAGCTCAGTAGGACTGGCGGTTATGGTGTCTATCGGTGCCACCAATTTTCGTGCCATGCTGGGTGGATTCCATGCAATGGACGAACACTTTAGAACCGCGCCACTTGCGCAAAACATGCCTGTGCTGATGGCCTTGCTGGGTATTTGGTACAACAATTTCTTTGCTGCTGAGACCCACGCAATTCTCCCTTATGATAATTATCTCAAGCATTTTCCTGCCTATTTCCAGCAGGCAGATATGGAAAGCAATGGTAAATGCATTGATAAAAGTGGCGCAGAGGTGGCTGTGCAGACGGGGCCTATTGTTTGGGGGCAAGCTGGAACTAATGGTCAACACGCGTTTTATCAGCTGTTGCATCAGGGCACTAAGTTAGTGCCTGCGGATTTCATTGGCTTTGCGCAATCGCACAATCCAACTTGCGATCATCACGACAAGTTGATGGCGAATTTTTTTGCGCAAACTCAGGCGCTGGCATTTGGTAAATCTAGTCAGACTTTGGCAGATGAGGGCGTAGAAGCGGCGCTTATTCCGCATAGAACGTTTACCGGTAATCGACCAACAAACTCGCTAATGGCAGAAAAATTGACACCGTTCGTTTTGGGCCAATTGATTGCACTGTATGAACATAAGATTTTCGCCCAAGGGGTGATTTGGGATGTTTTTTCGTTTGATCAATGGGGCGTAGATCTGGGTAAAAACCTAGCGGTAGAGATTCTCCACCAACTGCAGAGTGACGAGGCGAGCAACGCTAATATTGACGCTTCAACCGCTCAGTTGATGGCAAGGTACCGCAAAGGGCGAGGCGCAAGCTAAGATATTTTGGCGAAGAGCGCCTGCTGGCTGGACATTTCTTAACACGGTTGGGCCGATTTAGACAGGTTGTCTTAGGTAGTGTTTGGGCAACTGCTCGCTTGGGGTATAGTCTCCTCTTTAGAGGTTTTCGCCGTTAACGGCATTCGCCAATCGCAAAAATTTTAGATCGTTAGATTTAAGTAATTAGAGAGTAAACATGCAGAATCAGTTTGAAGTGATCATAGTAGGCAGTGGATTTTCAGGGTTGATGTGTACCCAGTATTTGAAAGAAGCGGGCATTGAAGATGTACGCATTTTTGAAATGAATTCTTCTGTCGGCGGTGTATGGAGCCATGGTGGTGTAGGTTCCTATCCGGGCGCGGCGTGTGATGTACCTTCTTACACTTATTTGCCGTTTTTAGATCGCACCGGTTTTATCCCATCAAAGAAGTATGTAAGCCAGGGCGAGATAGCAGATTACGCGGAAATGCTCACAGATCACTTTGAACTCCGCGATCATATTCAGTTTTCCCGCAAAGTAGTCAGCGTTGACTATATTGGTAAAGGTAGCGCTGCTTGGCAGGTAACCACAATAGATGCTCGGAGCGGCGAAGATAAGCAAACGGCTACTTGTCAGCACGTGGTCAGCGCTAACGGGCCACTTTCAAGCCCGCGTATGCCTGAAGTGGCTGGAATGGAAACTTTCCAAGGCGAGAGTTTTCACACCGCTCTGTGGGATCGCAGTGCCTCGCTGAAAGGTAAGAAGGTGGGCGTTATTGGTACTGGTGCATCAGCGGCCCAAGTCATTACGTCCATTGTTGACGATGTTGAGTCTTTAACGGTCATTCAACGCACACCTACCTGGGTACTGCCACGAGATGATGAACCCACGCCTCCTGAAATGGTTGAAGCTTTTAAAGCCGGCGGATACAGCGAAAAATTGCGTCATGTGGACTGGAAGGGCGAGCTTCCTGTGCCTACAGACCTACCCTTTACCTTTGAAATGCTCCAAGACGAAGAGGCAAACGCGAAGATTTGCGCCGGTATTGCTAAGAGTATTGCCAAAGAAGTAGACGACGCTGAGTTAGCTAAGACGTTAACGCCGGATTATCCGTTCTTCTGCAAGCGCGTATTGTTTATCGATGATTACTACGCAACTTACAACAGATCTAACGTCACTTTGGTCAATGAACCCGGCGGTGTTGTGGCAATTAATGCAACAGGCTTGGAAGTAGCCAGTGGCGCGACATACGACTTCGACGTCATTATTTACGCGACGGGATTCGACAGTAACTTTATTCCGTTCCCAATTAACGGCCGTAATGGCGCATCACTAGCTGAGCGCTTTGGCGCCGCACCAGAGAATAATTTTCAGATGACCAAACCGCAATCTCTTTGGGGTATTCATGTGAAGGATATGCCCAACATGTACATGATGATTGGGCCGCAGAGCCTTAACCCAGTGACCAATGTAACCCTGTTGTGTGAAGAACAGTCACGCTACATTGCCAAGCTGGTTGCGCAAATGAAAGCTGATCAGAAGCTTGAAGTTGAGCCTACGATGAATGCCGTAGAGGCTTGGACCGACCGCTGTGAAGCCAGTTCTGAAGGTAAGGTATGGCTGCGTTGTAACAACTGGTACACAAAGAGCACCAAGAGCGACGAACAGGCAGGTAGAACACGTTCTTCAGGCATGTGGATGGAAAATTATGAGTCATACCTGCAACACCTTCTAGGTGAAGAAGGCGGCGCACCTGAAATATTGCTTAACTATAGCTAGCGTTTCGCTAGCCCCCGTGAGCTTGATCTCAAGGCCGTAGCCACCGGCAGGTGGACAGCGGGGCATAGACAGTTGTTAAACAGATGTTGATTAAAGTCTCGGTATACCGGGGCTTTTTTTTGCCTCGGTTCAGCAAAGAGGGCCGATTAAGGAGCTTTTGTGGGAGGCTTCTTCTTTTGTTTTCGCTATCCCCCTTTTTTTCTTCCTTGTCTCTATCCAGACTGGCTAACCACGCGATCTACCGAGTAATTCAGTACTTTGCTCGCGTTAGCGGTGCTCAAAGCTTGGTCTACGCGCAGGCTTATCCAGAATTCAATGCTCAAAGTTGCATCAAGGGCTTCAAATAGAAGTGCGTTTGAGAGGAGCTGTTTGGGCAGTATTTCCTGTAAGCGTTTGCGTCGTCGCCGTACACCCTTGCCAATTGCTGCCTGCCTTTGAGTTCTCCAATGGCGCTGAATGGTGGGCGAAATGTGTAGGGGTAAAATATACTCGTACATCCGGGTTCTGCGCTCCACCACAATTTGCAAAAGTTCTAACCAGTTCTTTGCGGGTGAAAGATTACTGGGGAAGGGTTCATCCATCACGCCCCGGGCCTGCTCCTGTGCCTGCTCCATTATTGTAATCAGTAATGTGCCCATGTCTGGGAAATGCCGAAACAAGGTTCTTGTGGTGATGCCAACTGCGTCGGCGATTTCCTTTGCGGTGGGTTCGCCGTTGCCCTCAATAATGAGTCGTCTACCCGTTGCCAATATGACGTTGCGGGTGGCACCTGTGCGCTCGCGCCTACCGTCGGTGGGTGCTTGGGCGCTCATTGGTTGAGGGTTAAACGGCATTGCGATCCAGTACTTGGCAGCGACGCATATAGCGGCGGCTGTTTTGGTCAAAGCCATCGCGTCTGTGCATAACGCAGCGGTTGTCCCAAATAATAAGGTCCAGTGGTTGCCATTTTTGTGTCCAAGTATTTTCCTCAAGCGCTACGTATGCCCACAGTTCATCTAAAAGTGCGTCGCTCTCGGTCACCGACAGGCCTGGAATATAGGCCCACTCTCGGCGGCCTAGGTACAGGGCCGGTCTGCCGCTTTCGTTATGTGTTCTTATCATTGGATGGATGGCTCCCGGCGCTTCACGCGGGTCATCAAATGCCTCAAATCCTGGCCGTAGCTTGCCTACACTAGTGTGCGCGGCATTGTGTTTGATGGTTAGGATTGCGATTTGTGTGCGCAGCTCGCCAGGCAATGCTTCAAGGGCAGCATACTGATTGGCGAAATGGGTATCGCCTCCTTGCTCGGGAATTTCGATACCTAAGAGCAAACTTGCTGGTGGCGGCGTCTCGATGTAAGTCATATCTGAGTGCCAAGTGGCCTCTGAGTTGCCCAAACCACCAATGGGTTTGCCGTCGGCAATAATATTAGACAGCGTCGTGACATAACGATGTTTAATTTTCGCTTTGTCCTCTTCCGACATGCGGCCAAAAGGCGCCTCTTCCAATGGGCCAAAGCGTTTGCTGAAGGTTTGCAGTTGCTCGTCATCTAAGTTTTGATTACGAATCCTTAACACACCGTACTCAAGCCAAGCGCTGTAGAGCTGCTCAAATTCAGTGTCGTTGATGGTGGCCAAATTGACGTCTTCGATATCGGCAACAAAATTAGCTGTTATTGGGGTTACTTTCATTGCTTATTTTTTCTTTTTGGTGATGTCGTTAATTTCTATTTCCTCGCCTGTAGAACCGCCTATGGCTTCACGAGACGCCACCATCCGCGCCATGATGGCGAGCTTTGGTGATGCAGTAAATCGCTCATAAAAAATCCTTAACCCGGCGCCCAGATGTGTTTCATGCCACAAAATTTGCTCTATGGCCTGGGCAGAGTATTCGCCCGGCTGGGCGGTTAGCGCTTCTATATAAAATACCTTGGCATCCTCTATCGCGAGCTTAAACCATTTAAGTTCAGCGGTAGGTAAGGTCTCCGAATCTAATAATTCGCCTAATTTTTTGAGCATAGTTTGCATGGGTTCGCCGGCTACACCCACTAAAGAGCGTCCATTGCGCCTGCGTTTACCCAAATCGTACCAAGGCTGCATTTGCGTCAATTCGCTTACCAAGCGTGCCGCCCAGGTAGTTGCGTCGGCCTGCGTATTGCCGAACGAAACCGGGCAGGCAGCCGACTCTTCGATGCTTACGGTTTGCGCGTCCTCTGGATAATCCTCTAGGACGGGGCCTGTTGTGCGCTCAAGTAATGCAAGGGCGGCTGCAATAACTCGGTGCTGAAATGCTTTGTCATTGGGTTTACCCAACGGTCTACCCAGTGGAAAGGGTACCCACAGCGAGCGCGGTGGTTGCATACTTTCTGCATTTTCACGGATCAAGCTGATGCCGGTGGTCATGATGCCCTCTCTTTCTAAATAGTAGCTCAGCGCGCACACGGCGCGAGTACAGTTGGGTCAGACTGGCGTTAAAAATACGGCGTCCACCAGATCTTGTTTGAGCAGGCCTGCCACTTGCATCGCACTCTTCTCATAGACTTTGGGCATGAGGCCTGCGCCCATAAAGCTGTAATGTACGTCTGCCAGCGAGCCGATGGTCTTGTCAGCAAGCAATTCTTGAAAGCGCTTAATAGGAAAAACTAAATTTACATCTTCTACAAAACCGCTGCGATCAAAGTTCGCTGAACTATGACTCATAATTAAATCATTAGCGTCGTCGTCAATGGATATGGGTCGAAAGGTTGGATCGGCAAAATCAAATGCGTTGTCGCCACGAAAGTGCAGGCCTGCTGTAGTGACCAGAGCAATACGCTTTGCACTCAAAGGCTTGGCGTTATTACTCCAAGTCATTGGGCCCAGAGGCGGCATGTTTTTTTCGAGTAGGTGGTCCCGTTCGTATTCAGGCAGGTCAGTTAAGCGCACCATAATTAGACTCTTGGCTTAAAGTAATGTCACTTATAATGACATTACTTTAAGTGTTGTCAAATTCGTTTTAGGCGACAGTTTTTGCTGCGGGTGATTTAGAGCAACAATGGCTACAATATTCGGTGTGAGGTCGCCAAATCCCTGTAGACCGATAATTGAGAAGACAAATGGCAATATTCTTTTTTAAATTGATTGCTGTAATAAATTCGCCAAAACTAGACAGACTCGGTTGCTTTGTTGCACTGCTGCTCTTGAGTGGTTGCATCAGTGGTGACTTTGATAAATCTCTCGCTGGATCTGAAGTGCCAGCTGAAATCAGGAAGACATCCCAGTGGGCAAATTACGCCGGTTCTGGCAGTCGTCGCGCAACTAAGCTTGAGCAAATTAATAAGGACAATGTTGCTGATCTGGAAGTGGCTTGGACATTTCGGACTGGTGATCTGAACAGCGTCTTTCAATCCACGCCGATATTGGTGAACGGCCAACTGGTGTTGTGTACACCGCACAACCAAGTAATTGCTCTAGACCCGCTAACGGGGGCAGAGTTTTGGCGTTTCGATCCTGATGTGGCCAAAGTAGATTATCCCAACCAGGCCAACTGCCGTGCTGTAGCTCAATGGCGCTCAAGCAAAAAAATTAGTGAATTTTCTAAACTCAACCAATCCTGTAGGTCGCGTATTTTTGTCGCCACCAATGATGCCAGGTTGATCGCAATTGATGGCACCACCGGTCAGCGCTGCAAAGACTTTGGCGAGAGCGGAGAGGTATTGTTGAAGGAAGGGGTGGGCGAATTGTGGTGGCCCCAGGAATATCAGGTGACATCGCCGCCTAGTGTTATTGGAGACATGGTTGTTGTGGGTTCTGCCATTGCCGATAACCAGCGGGTCGATGCGCCAAGTGGTGTTGTCCGTGGTTTTGATACTCAATCAGGCGAGCTGGTTTGGGCGTTTGATTTAGCGCCACCAAATTTTGATTATTCTAAGGGCTTGGTCAGTGATGCGGGCTATGCTCTGGCCACCCCTAATGTGTGGGCGGGGTTTACCATAGACGCTGAGCGCGATTTGATATTTTTGCCTACGGGTAATCCTGCGCCTGATTATTATCGAGAGGGGGCGGAGGATATGGGCCACTATGGCTCCTCTATTGTTGCCCTGCGCGGCTCTACTGGTGAATACGTTTGGCACTTTCAAACTGTGAAGAAAGATTTTTGGGATTTTGACGTGCCATCAATTCCTTCGATTGCTGATATCACCTTGGACGGCGTTGAGGTGCCCGCGCTGATTCAAAGCACAAAGATGGGCTTCATCTTTGTTCTTAACAGAGAAACCGGCGAGCCTCTTATTGATGTGAGCGAGCAGGCGGTACCAAGGTATGGACCGTTGGAAAAAATGTTGTCTCCAACTCAGGTTTTTCCACCCAAAGCGTTTCAACTCTCGCGTAGCTATACGCCGGGTGCCTCATTGCTCAATTTGTGTAATGGCGTTGAGAAAGAATCGCGCATCGGTGATGTATATGACCCCATCACCACGGATTGGACCATTGGGTTACCTAGCAATATGGGCGCCAGCAGTTGGGGGGGTGTGGCGGTCGATGAGCAGCGTGGCTTGATTGTGGCTCATGTGAACAACTTGGCTTATAGAACTAAACTTATAAGCACTGCGGGCACTGAAGACCTACTTGCCGTGATGAGCGACAGGGATACCTCAATGGATGAGCAGTTTGCAGCCTATGAGCAGATATTGCAGCGGCTAGATATAGAGTCGGGTGTTGAGTTGGGTGTGCAGTTGGGCACAGATTTTTATATGGCCAGAGAGATGATGATGGATCCGTATCTTGGCGTGATGCCGTGTGCAGGCCCGCCTTTTGGAGAGCTGATGGTTTTAGATTTGAACACTCAGAAACAAGTTTGGCGCCAGCCACATGGTTCACTGGGTTTTGGCTTGGCGAAATTGGGCCTACCGCAAGTAGGCGGCCCGTTGCTGAGTGAGGCAGGCTTTGTGGTGATTGGCTCTCTATTTGATAGCGCAGTATCAGCATACGATACAGATACGGGTAAGGTGCTTTGGCGTCATGACCTGCCAAGCCCAGCAAATTCAATTCCTATGAGTTACAGCGTTGAAGACGAAAACGGGCGGCAAAAGCAATTTATTGTGATGGCGGCAGGGGGCGATTCGCG
>CAJWNY010000068.1 GCA_913043815.1 uncultured Gammaproteobacteria bacterium | reverse complement strand
GCTGGAGTCGAGGCTGCTGGAGTTGAAGCTGCTGGAGTAGCGCTTGCCCCGCCCCCACCTCCGCCGCAACCGGTGAGAGCAATAGCACCAGTAATCAAAATCAATTTAGTTAGATCTATGTTTAACATTACGAAAGCCCACTCTTTTTTAAAATCGTAAAACAAAGAAGGCAAAGAACGTAGCGTTCTTTGCCCCCATAAGCTGAACAAATTATCGACGCTAGGGCGTCGATAATAGGCACATTACCATACTGCTACTGTAGCAGCTGGGAAGCCGTACGCAGTTGCAATTTTTTCTTTCGCAGCGTCCAGCGTCACGACATAAGCGGCCAAAGCCTCATCGGCGGTACCTGTAGTTGCTACCCCGTTTTGACTACCATCTGCCAATACTGGAGCGTCGCCCATATCTGAAAGAATCTTCTTCAGATCTGCTAGAGCCGCAGTGCTCGCATGGAAAGGTGAGTCAGGGCTAAACTGAAGGCCCAACGCAAATCCTTTCATCTCACTCCAATGCTTCGCATAGTCAGTGAAGTTTTTTGCATTTGCGTATTGACCATCTGAGATTGTCGCGATGTCATCCGTCACATCATTGATGTAGTGGACGACGGTCGCTGCGATACACTTTTCAACACCGAGAGCAGCAGCTTTAGCCTGAGCAACAACTACTGCTGCCTGACCAGCGCTGAGCGTACCAGCGGCTGTTGCCTCGCTCAAGACGTGCCGTCCTAGCAGGAATGCATCAAACGCCTCCTTTGAAAGATTGGTGTCACCGACGCCATCACCATCAGCGTCTTTTCGATCTCGCTTAGCGCAGTTTTGAGAGAGTGCTAAGTTAACCTCTGACCGAACATCGATCTGCGAATCGTTATTAGAGTCGTAATAACCCTTACTCCAACCATCTCGTCCGCTTTTGCCAGCAGCTTCGTTATCGGTATACGAGTTGTTGTCACGAGCCGCGCCGTAGTAACCAAAAGCTTCGTCCCAATTATGTTCACCACCAGCGTATGCTTTAGTGCCTTCCTGAGTAAGTTGATTGGCGAAATCCGCCTTTAAGTAGTCATTGCTCAATTGAGAAAAGTTTACCGCACCTAACAGAAACTTTTGAATAAGCTGGCGTAAGTTTCGCCCAGCCGCGTCGACTTCAGTTCCTTTTGTAAATTCAATAGTAGCAGGGCCATCTGGAGTGGGTACTGTAAAAGAAGTGCCATCCGTGGACTCTACCGCAACTCTATTTATCAGATAATCCACCAACTCAATCGGAAGCGGAGTTGCATCCAATCCTTGTGTCCAGCCGAAGAATTCGTCGTTGATTAACTTAGTAGTTTCACCACCGCCTGCGCCGTTGCCTCCAGCGATCTTACCATTTAAATTCTTGCCTGAGCTTATGTCCGCAAACGTCGGCCCTGGGATAACCGTTTCGCCGCCCTTGACGGTAAATCCATGCGCCACTGAATCGACAGCCTTGTCATTACCAGTCACGTAAAGGTCCATAGAAGCAGTTACCGCAGCCACTGTTGCACCCGCATCTTCCCTAATTGCTTCCGCGGTCCTGACCAAGCTAAGTATCAGCAACTGGCGCGCAGTTTGCCCTGTATAACTCACCGAATCGGCTCCGGCGCTATCAAACGCACTAGCAAACGGTCCGTACACTGTTGGGATTGCGGTATCGCAAACATCCCCAGTACCATCACCATCTTTATCAGCTTGAGTAGTATTTGCTACGGCAGGACAGTTATCGCCATTATCGCCGACGCCATCACCATCCGTATCTGCAGATTCAGCAGCATTTGTAGCAAATGCATCTGTCCCATTTGCTACACCATCTCCGTCCGAGTCCTTGGACGCGTAACTATCACCGCCGCAGCCGGATAGCATTAGAACAGCACAAGCTACCAATCCCAGCGACCGATTGACGGAGCGGGTATTGATCTTGCTCTCAATAGTCTCTTTTGAAATGAACATAATTACACCTATTTTTGTTTCTACCAGGGCGTGACAAACACAATGTCAGTACCCAAACATTTTGGCCGTGAGACCGCGTTCTTATTAGTCGCTGGATAGCTCTTTAAATATGAAGTTGTTCAGTATTGGCCCCCAAATAGTTCACTCGCACTATTAGCAAGGACAAATGTGGATATAAATACCGCGTTCTTCACCGACGCAACGTAAAACCGAACGGACATATGATATCTCGGACAATAACGCTAATGCAAGTCATTCTCATTTAGATTATATATTTTTTGTTGGAAATTTATAAACCACGAAAGAGTTTCCACCATAGGCTCTAGCTCCCCGTAAGAAGACAAATAACTAGAGCTAAGGCCTGATGATCCATAGTCGGGCGGCATTGATTATTACTGGCTATTCGGCTAGCTGTTATTTAGTTTGACTCGACATTACTTATTCCTGGAGAAGTCTATGAAACTAATAAAGGTTATATTTCTTGCACCTCTTGTTTTAGCTCTAATTATGACCGCCTCGGCGCAAGGATCTGAACCCAGGATAGTAGTGAGCACTGCGACAGACGGGTATGACACAGCTCATGCACTTGGTCTCATGCAAGGCTTTCCACCGCCGCCAGATAGGCGTGTCGACCGATATAATGCAATATTTGGCGTGCCTTACAATCGCTGGTCCTATCAAAACATGCGAAGAGTTTATCCTTCAGCGCCTGTGGTAGCAGCAAAACAAGCATTTCATCTACCTAGGCAAATCGATTCTGAGATCGCAGCCTTAATCGTGAGGCGAGAAAATGGTACCGAAGCGGATCTACTGACTTTTTTAAATGAAACCTATACCGATGCGTTCGTGGTTTTGCATGAAGGAACGGTGGTCTACGAGCGCTACTTAAATGGTATGACAGCAGATACACCTCATCAGCTTATGTCCGTTACCAAATCATTCGCTGGTCTGCTGGCATTAATGGCCGGTTCTGAAGGGTTAATGGATGAGGAAGATCTCGTTACGCAGTGGGTACCTGAACTGACAGACTCCAGCGCCTTCAATGGCGCAACTGTGGGTAATGTTTTAAATATGACAAACTCGATGGCCTTTACCGAGGACTACCACAACCCAGAATCAGATATCCAAAGGTATGGTCGTGTTTTGGGATTATTCGGCGCACAAGTTGGCGAGCAACTACCTGAGAATTTATATGACTATTTAGTGACATTACAAAAAGGGCCACTAGATCATGGCGAGCAATATGAGTATCAAACCCCGAAAGCAGATGTGTTGAATTGGGTGACCAATCGCGTCACCGGTCTTTCATTTGAGGAAGATCTCGCCGTTCGCATATGGTCTCATTTGGGAACAGACGGCGAAACATATGTCCTTCTTGACAAAAATGGAAATCTATTCGCTGGGGGCGGGCTAAACGCGAGCCCTAACAACTTAACTCGCTTTGCCGCAATGATGCTTAACAATGGCCGCGTCGGAGAAAATCAAATAATACCCGAAGAGGTACTCAAGACGATTCAAGCCGGAGCCAGCAAGAAAAAATTCTCTAAAAGTATAGATGCGCAAGGAGCGCTCGCAGATGGCCATTGGAGTTATCGGGCCCAATGGTGGGTCAGACATACACCAGGCAAAGAAAGCATCAATGCCCTTGGCGTAAACGGACAATGGATCAGCTTAGACTTAGAGCGGAAGGTGGCCATAATAAGACAGTCTTCCCAGCCGGTGGCAATCGGAACCTACTACGACGACTATATGATCAATGCAGTTGATACTATCGTGCACTCTTTAAAATCGAGAGATTAGAAAGCGCTTAAGGCCGAAATACACTATCAATGTAGCGGCTTGATAAAGGAAGGCGGCACCTTACTCGAGGATCTCTCGCACTTTTTCGCTACCGGCAATATCCGATAATTCGGTTTCTCAAAGCATCAATCAGAAACGTGAAAAAAGAGTAGAGCCTCGAGACGCACTTGATGCGAGAGAATAGCGTCTCTATTAACTCGGCACGGGCGTGAACTGCGGGATCGGAGGACTATGCTCTAAATCGTGATCGCAGCTTGTTTCAGCTTTCACAAGCGCCTTGAGATCTGTTAAATTTTCTTGATACAACCTCTTCGGGGATTTTTCGAGCGTAAGGCAAAGGTGCGCTGCGGCAGCAGTAGCTACGCCGTGCTGAGCGCCGTTGCCCATCAGTTTAGTTGCAGAGGCTGCCACGTGAGTGACGCTGATGTGTTTTCCTGCCATCAGCAAGTTGTCAACGTTGCAAGAATATAAGCAACGAAACGGAATCGTATAGGACTGACCGTCACGGTTATCCCATATCCAGTCCTTCAACCTAAAATCATACTTCCCTTCGCCCTCCGGGTACGCACAGTGAATACAAAAAGAGCCATCGTTTCCTATTAAATCGTCATCGAAGTGCCTGTGGGTCGTTATGTCATTTTCAGTGAGAATATAATCACCCTTATAGCGCTTAAATTCCCCTTGCGCCGCAACAAACGCCATCCAATCGAACTCTAAATTTGCATAAGCCTGTTTATCCATATTCTTAACATTCGAGAGCGTGCCGTACAGGGCTCGCATCAGATAATCACGCACTAATTCTCCGCTCGTATATGGATCTAGCCATTGCCCATACTCCCAAAAGTGAGTCGCAGGCAGAGCATCATTTGATCCACCAAATCGAAATGCAGGCGTATCTGGATTTTCGCCTGCTCGAGGCCCTGGCCCATTTTCCTTACCGGGGCGAATGAGTTGCCCGCTAAGGTTCGCATAATCCTTGGAGACCTCTATGGCCCAGGGTACATCAGGAAACGAAACTGGCTCTTCAGCCATCTTCGTTCGAAAAAAGAGCGTGTTTCCGTGATGCATATCGTCGGACTCTTCGGGCGCGTATCCTTCATTAAATTCAGCACGCGCCTCTCTTCCAAACATAGTTTCCGCACCAGAAAAAGCCGCGAGGACAGCCACTCCCGAAGTGTCGATGAAAACATCTCCGAAGATTCTGCGCTCCGCGCCACCCTTTGAGCTAACAGTGTCAACAAAGGTAATTTTACTATTTTTAGTCTCCGCCGAGAAGACGCGCTGCTCCAAAAACACAGCTACTCCCTCTTCCACTAGGATGTCATAGGCCTTTAGATCTCCATTGTCTTTTCGCTCTGAAATTTCTTTAAGAACCGCCCCTTGAGTTCCCCTCGGCATTAACCCTATTTCAGTACTCGCATTGCCACCTAAAACAGGTCTGTCGTGTATAAGCGCAACAGAATGCCCGTGCCGGACTGCCGCAAGCGCCGCCGCGCATCCAGAAATACCACCGCCGACAACGACAATTTCGTAGTCTCCGCTATCAACTGGATCAACTGGCAGACCGCGCAGCGTTTTTCGCCATTCACGACTAGAAGAGTCGATTTGACTCGGAGGCGCTATTCCGTCTCCACTGAAGTAGATGGCGTCGCAACGGCCCTCAAAACCGGTAAGGTCTCGAAGGGTTAATTTTAAGGGGCCCTCCTGCAAGTGTATCTTCCCTGCGTTTTCCCAATTCCAGTCTTGCCCATTAGCACCAAATTCGCGCTCTAGGGGCAAGTCGTTAATAAATAAGTTAAACCTGCCCGGAGAGTGGCCAGGCACCCAGTCTTTGGCGCGAACAAAAATAGCGTACTCACCTGACGCGCCTACCTCCACGGTTGTAGTAGCGTCAGCTACGGGATTGCCCAAACCGTGAGCGAGAAGATACGGCGACCCCATCACAGTCTCGAATTGAGAGTCCAATGACCATCCGCCGTAATCAGCGAAATCCTCTGCCTCGACAAGCATGTTTGGTAATTTGTTCCCTATCATTTTCTGTTTCCCTGACTAAATAACCGGCCTTCCAAAAGGAGCTTTCAAGTTTTGCTAGCGCTCTAGAATTTTAGGATTTTTATCGCTTTATTGCCATCGAGCAGATCAAAACCACGCAAAGAGCACTACCAAGAATTCCGACATTTCCGAAGTTCTAAGAATACTTCTCTTGGAAGAGAACCTTGAAGGTTCAAGCTTGACTGAATTTCCGGGTTATCCAAACGAAAAAAAGTATTAAACATTCTTTCATCAGCAATTGTAGTTCGAAGTGGGTTTTTTCCAGGATCTGCGACTGCCACCTTCTCTAGCCAAAGGTTAGCATTCTCGTTAGACGGCTCAAAGTTGAGCGTAAACCGCAGGTTGTTTTCTAGATATTCGTGCCCTGGATATATAAGAACGTTGTCAGGGAGAGTATGGAATTGTTCAGTGATAGTTTCATACATGGCATCAGGATCCCCCCCGTTGTGGCAATTCCCCACTCCTGCATTGAAGAGCGTGTCACCCGTAAAAACGGCAGAAGGAACATTGTTTTGCACTACTAAAAAACACAGATGCGCGAATGTGTGTCCTGGCGTGTCCATTACACGAATACTCGTATTTTCATCAAGCTTCAGTTCTTCATGCGCTTTTAGCGTGCGCGTCAGCCCTGGTATTTTACCCACGCCATTTTCATGTGCCCAAACCTCGCAACCGTGGCGCGCGATCAGATCTTCATTTCCCTGCGTATGATCCCAATGCTCATGAGTATTGATAATCGTCTTCAGCTCTAAGCTATGCTCTTCTAAAAATCGATCCACCTGATCTGCATCCCAGGGGTCGAGAACAATACAAGATTTGTCTGACAGTTCTATCGCGTAGGTGAAGTTTCTGAGCTGATTATAGGTATACAGCGAGTGGATATGCATGCCTTGAATTCCAAAAAAAGGGAATTTTTAGAGTAACAAAATTGATTACTCAACGACATTGTCTTTTGGGAGCAAAATGAACAGCATTTTTGTTTTCATTCGTTATACATTCCGTATTATCTGTTTTGGCAACGCCATTTGACTAACTCGTAAGTAAATATGTGGTCACGCAAAATATTTTGAACATATTTTGCGGTTTGACTGGGTGTCCTGGCGCTATGCCCCAGGCCTTTCATGTACACGCATTATATTCATGCCCCTCTATCTAAACGGCTATAGCCGGGGTGAGGAATTTTATAGCGTCGTGGGCCATGATTTATCGCTGATGAATACACCTGCAGGGTTCTGAGAAATGAGCTCAGTACTGGAGTAGCATAGCGGCACCGGATGAAGTTGCAAAATACTGGATTAAATGATCAATTTTGATCCTTTAACTTAATAGCCGGTGGGTTGTTGTGATCCTCTCGACATATCTTATTCCTCTTCCGACCGCTCCGGCCCCGCTTTCGCCTCTGCTGATAGCAGAACAAACTAATCTAAATAAATATGCAAGACCAAATCAACCTTCTAGATCTACCAGTAAATTTATTACTTGAGCATCAAATCGATTACATCACCAGGAATTGGTGTCGACTCGGATAAAATGATAGTTGCAAAGATTAGAGTGGATAACAGCGCGAAAAAGCAACTAATAATCTGCAATCGCATGTTTCTCAGCATTACATTCGTTTACTTATTTAAAATCATGCGCTCCCAACCAGTGAGTAGCGTTCGACTTAGCCCTTTGAGGCCCACTCGCTGTCTAGTGCTATCACGAGTTGTGTAGCCAGCGCATCACGAGAAAAGCAGATTTGAAATTTTTATCACCCCTGTTTTAGCTTTAGTTCCTATCCACCATATCCTTGTCCAGCCGGCGCCAGGTCAAAAGAAAGAACAGTGAACTAGCAGCATATAAAAGCGCCATGATGACCATTGCCGATTGTAAACTCTGGGCGTAAACCGCCCCGCAGACACTCTGCAAATTTTCACTTAACTCTCCGATAACGCGCGGGTGGCACTG
This sequence comes from uncultured Gammaproteobacteria bacterium, assembly GCA_913043815.1. GTDB lineage: Bacteria > Pseudomonadota > Gammaproteobacteria > Pseudomonadales > Azotimanducaceae > UBA4421. Next base: position 6,468 of record CAJWNY010000068.1, on the reverse strand, counting down.
GTTTCGAGTCAGTTCCTCTGCTGCTACGCCTAGTTCAACCACACCGCTGCCAAAGAACATGTCTGAGATTGCACCGATAAAAAGCGGACCAAATCCATACCCGACCAAGTTGGCGACGAACAGTAGTACTGCTATCGCCGTTGCGCGAACCCGCATGCTCACAACGCCTTGGCCGATGGCGTATTGGGCTGCAAGATATCCGTACTTTACGAATCCAGCGATGATCAAGCTGATGGCGGCAAAGAGTAGGTTCTGTGTAGTGAAGGCAAACACATAGAATGGGATCGACAAGGCTAAACCAGCGGCTGGCAGCCAAGCGATGGCACCCGGATATTTTTTGTAAAGTCTGGTTGCAAGCCAACCTGTCGCAAACGTGCCAATGGCTGATGATAACGACACTGGTGCATTGATCCAAATGGCTGCTTCACCAGCGGAAATTTCGTGAGCCCGAACAAGAAAGATGGATTGGAACGAAGAGATTCCGTACCCACAGAAAGCCGCGACTGTGGCTCCGCCGGTCATCAGCCAAAAGGCGGGCTTTGTTGTCAATTCTTGGATCGCCTCGCGAAACGAGACTTGTTCCTTGGATTCCGTTCCAGCTGGGTCGGTGTAGCCGCGCGGCGGCTCTTTGACCGTCAATTTGAAAACAATGGCAATCAACAAGCCCGGCAGGCCCACGACAAAAAAAGCAGTTCGCCAGTCGAATGCATCGGTCACCCAACCACCAATTAGGTTAGCAAACATCGTACCGAGTGTTACGCCCATGGCATAGACGCCCAGCGCCTGAGATCTGTCACGCGGTGCGTAATAGTCCGCGATCAACGAGTTGGCAGGTGGCGTACAACCTGCCTCACCAATACCTACGCCAACGCGACACATCAACAAAACCCAGAACGCGCCAATCGTGACTGAACCGATGGTGATTTCGGTTGCGAGCCCACACAGTGCTGTCATGAGAGACCATAGAGCAACGCATACGGACATAATCCAGACACGGTGAGCTTTATCGGCGTACCGGGCCAAAGGAATACCCACTATTGTGTAGAGAAGAGCAAAACCGAAACCGGTAAGAAGGCCGAATTGTGTATCGGAAATACCTAGCTCCGGCACGAGCTCCGGACCGACCACGGCGAGTAGGCCGCGGTCGACAAAGTTCATAATATAAATAAGCGTTAGGGCTGAAAGCACATAAGTTCGGTAACGGTTAGTACCGTACCCTGTGATTTGGTCGGTTACTCCGCCTTCTTTGATAGGGTTTACTGCCGTCATAAATATGTCTCTTCAAGCGATGCCGTCTACTGAAAAGGTTCAGTTCTTGATGCATGGCGTTTGGTTCGCGAGAATATACAAGCATCTCCCACAGCCAGCAACGGTCCAATAGCTCGGGTTAACATGCGGTCAAAGTAAAAAGCTTTAAATGAGACGTAATGGGGTATTGAGATGGTCGCTACGGGTGGACTTGATAAGACGCTTCAAAGGCCTACACAGCTAGGTCAAATAAATATCCTAGTCATATGAACCCCCCAAAGTACCCCCCTGAACTATTTGGCACATTCGTTCCTTCGCGCGTGCTGAGGCGGTTCTGATGGTTCGTGAAGAGCGGATAGAAGCTGCCCATTTGTCAGAGAAAGCCTCAGCTTGCTGCAATACGGGGTTGCTAGCGCCTCGCTATGAGTTGTATATACATAGATAAATAATCGTTTCTAGGGCGACAATTGGGTTCTGTCTAAAGAATTAACTAGGTTAAATACGCATGAAATTAGATATCCAAAAAATTTTCTCAGTCATATCAACTACTCTGTTACTAATGGCATGTTCCGACCAGCCTGAACCGGACAGATTCAAATTGTCTCCCGCTGAAGAAGAAACTATATCCAGTGTTGTTTTTGTAAGCGGCGGAACTATTCGCGGCAGTACCCGCGAAGGTGGCCTGCATGAGTATCTTGGTATTCCGTACGCGGCGGCGCCGGTTGGTGTACGGCGCTGGCAGTCTCCTGCGCAGTTAGTGCCATGGGAAGGGGAGCGCGACAGCACCGGTTTTGGCCTCCCCTGTTATCAACCGAATTCGGTTAGCGCTTTTTATGATCGCTCCTATGAAGAAATGAGCGAGGATTGTTTAACCTTAAACGTCTGGACTCGCGCTAAAAAATCTTCCGATGCTTTACCGGTAATGATTTGGATTCACGGCGGAGCCCTAATTATGGGTTCCGGAATGGATTACGACGGCGCACCTCTGACGCGGAAAGGAGTGATACTTGTCACTATTAATTATCGTCTCGGACCGTTTGGATTTTATGCCCACCCTCAACTTAGTGCCGAGGGACGAGGACACTCTGGCAATCAAGGCTATAAAGATCAAATAGCTGCATTAAAATGGGTGCAGGAAAATATTCGTCAATTTGGCGGCGACCCTGACAATGTAACTATCTTTGGGGAATCTGCAGGATCCTGGAGTATGTCGGTTTTGCAGGCCTCACCTCTAGCACGTGGATTGTTCAACAAAATAATTGGTCAAAGTGGTGCGCGGTTTGTGCCATTGGCAGATTTAAAAGTGGCGAGATGGGGAATGCCGTCAGCGGAAAAGCGGGGAGAAAAATTGGCGAGTATGTTTGCTCAAACAGATGCGCCAGATCTAAACGCGTTGCGAGAGTTGTCGGCTGAATCGATTCTTGACGCCTATGCGGCTGACCCGGCCACGCTTTTTGATTTTGATGCGCTAACCATTGTTGACGGACAGTTACTCCCTGACGAGGTGAACACAATATTTGATCAAGGCAGGCAAGCCGATGTGCCGGTCCTGATTGGTTCTAACGCCGATGAGGCCACTACATTTGACCCTGCTATAGGCGGCCTAGGACCAGTTGACTACGTAGGCCTGCATACTCAATTTGTTGACGTCACATTAGGTGGCGACAAACAAAAAATCTTTGCGATGTACCCCAATACTCCAGAGTTGGCCAGAGATTCGTACATTCGTTTTAATACCGATGCCAATTTCACTCAGCCAATGCGTCAATGGGCGGATTACATGGGTAACGTTTCTAGCCCCGCTTATCTTTATTGGTGGAATTGGCGCCCCATGGTTAATGGCAGTGATCAATACGGCTCCTTTCATGCGGCGGAGATCCCATATGTATTTAATGATTTTGCTATGTTCGATATAGACGTTAGTGATCGCGAAGAGGCCTTCTCAGAAACGATGATGAACATCTGGACCAACTTTGCAAAGAAAAGTAATCCAAGTAGCAAAGGAGTTGTTGATTGGCCTGCATATAATTTAAATAAACCAATGACTGCGATATTAGGTTCTGAGATTGGGTTAGAAGAAGGCGTGCGGTCAGAGCAAGTTCAAGAAATTACCGCTGGCTACAATGCAAGACGTGATTAGCTCTTTGGGCATCCCTACGGCGCAGCCATTGTTAAATTGGTCGGGCCGGCAGGATTTGAACAGTCGCTTTTAAGACTTACACAGCTAGGCCAAATCAATATTCTACTCACACATACCCCCCAAAGTACCCCCTGAACTATTTGACACATTCGTTCCTTCGCACGCGCGGTGGTGGCCCGCGCTGCAGATAAGAACCGAATCTAAGCTGCCCATTTCTCAGAAAAAGCCTCAGCCTGCTGCAACACGGTCTGTATAGCAGCAAACTGCAAATCTGGCGGATAACCATATTTCTTAAGAATACGCTTTACGGCTACGCGGATTTTGGCTCGTGCCATCGGGACAGGATATTAATACCATGTGGTCAGACTTGGCTCGCTGGTTGAAAGATCAACTGTCAACTCAAGTCTCTGAGGGCGAGTCAGGCGATGGTGTTTCCGAATTGACCTTCGGTAAATGAACCTGAACGCTCAAAGATTTTTCTTAGGCAACGCTAGTTGTTGACTATCGATTATTCTCGCCGGGGTGAATGTTTGCAGAGGTTGGCGGCTGCGAATCTGTTCTAACCAGATGACCCCGTCATACGGTTCGCTATTCCCTCTCGTACCTAAAACGTCCAGATCACCGTCCTGATCCAGGTCTCTGAACAGCCACTTGTCGTACATTCCTCGTTTTGGTCGTGCAATATCATGCGCCTGCCACGCACCTTCACTCGCGTTTTTACCATTCTTGTTTTCGCCAGGGCCAGGATTTTCAAACCACATAATTCTGCCGACAGGATCATCCGCTGACACTAACGGACCATCACTGTCTCTTGCACCTCGACTGTAGGCACCAGCAAATATATCAACGTCAGCATCACCATCAATGTCACCAAACCTGACACTCACGAGCTGGTCAGGACTCGCCTTGCCGATCACAGAGAACCCCCAGTCATCGTCAGGATCTTCGGGTTGAGTCAACAGAACCAGCCAACCCGGCCATGCAGTAGACAGTATATCCAACCGCCCATCTTCATTGAGATCAGCGTAATCCATGTTGAACCCAGTGATTGCCAGTGTTTCCGGCGCACCGGGTAGCAGTATGTTGTGCTCTTTAAATTTCAGGTTGCCTTGGTTCTCGAACCACAACACCCGACGTTCGGCACGACTCCCGGCTACGATATCCAGATCGCCATCGCCGTCCAGATCAACAGGCTCAGAGTTTATAGGTACCCTGACCTGCCCTAGCACTTGCTCTCGCCAGCCTGCCGAATTAAGGGGATCAGCACTGGGGAAATAAAGCGAAATATTTTTTAGCGGCGCGCTTTTGAGATCGGGGCTTTGCTCTCCCTTGTTAGCGGCGACAATTTCAGGGAAGCCATCACCATTGAAATCTGCGAGAAAAGCACGAATGTATGAGCCTCTGTTTCTGCTAACCTCGAGAATCGCTCGCGGCCAAACCCTATTACGAACATCCTTGCCGGGATTCTGAAAATAAATAAGGTGCGCCAACTCACAGGCGACAACCACATCAAGAAAACCATCGCCGTTGACATCACCAAGACTCACGTCTTCTGCAGCTGCAGCTTCGTGGCCACTGGCAAGCGTCGACAATGCCCAGGTTTTAGGGTCTTGTCCGCCCCATGCAATTCGGACATGCCCAATCGGTTTGCCATCATAGACAGTGTCCGATTCATGGACCGAAACGATGTCTTCGTATCCATCGTTATCAAGATCACCCATCGAGAGACCGTCGCTGCCGCTGAGATCACTCACTCCCTTAGTCGGGTCATCAATGATGTGTTCTCGCCACGAAATAAACTCGCTGGTGTGAGCCATTGCAGACGAGGGGCTTACGGCAACAGGCAGTTCACAATTACCGCACATCACTCCCTGCTCTGACGCCAACATAATCCTGCGCCATAATTCACGGTTAAAGTTTCTCTCGGGTTGGTCACCGAGACGCACCACAATGAGGTCCATGCTAGGCACAATGTAGAGTTTTCTACCCAGCGCCCCTTGAGCGACGTACATGTCAGAGGGGGCTTCGGGCGCAAGACCAGCGTAGTCGAGTTTGTTATCCACCAACACTGGCTGCCCATTTAGCCACCATAAATACCCGTAGGCGGGATTCATGTCCTGACTAGGTCGAATCGACGAATTGAAATATTCCGTTCTCAGCAATTGTTTGCCGCCCCACTTTCCACTAGCAAGCATAAACTCACCAAAACGAACAAGATCTTTCGAGCTGGTCTGCAGTCCCATTGGGTTTGCGTCCGCACGGATAAATGCCCATGGACGTTGATACCATTTTGTGTCATCAAGACCTAATGGCTTTGCCAACCATTCACTCGTCACATTAACAATTGTTTTTCCCGAAGCAGCTTCGAGTACGTCGATCAAATAGCTATAGGCTCTGGTATTGTAATGCCATTCTTCACCACTCGGTGGCTGTTTTAGTTCTGCGCTCTTATCTTTCATGGGTAGACCCGCGGACATTGATAACAGGTGTTGAATTGTTATCTCGGCCTCCCGCTCTGGCGAAGCATTGGACCACCCTTCGGGAAGATAAATGGACACGGGGTCGTTTAGAATAAGCAAGCCTTGAGCCTGAGCAATGCCAATTAAAATAGAAACGACACTTTTTTGAATGGAAGCAACATCTTCGATAATACGACCATCACTATTGCGCCCGTGAGACATCGCCCGGTGACGAAGACCTCCTTTAAACTTCCACTCAACATCAACCAGTATATTTCCATGCTGAACCACTAACAAACTGCTGGATTTCTGCGTCTTTACATAATTTACGGCTTCCGCCAATTTGGCTTCGTCCAATCTCAACGAGTCTGGCTGTTCGTTAGCACCAACAACAGGTAGTGATAGGCTCGATATCATTGTCGATATCAACAGAACAGTTCCGAATTCCACCGCTTTCATTTTTCGTCTTTCCAATAAATTATTTAGGTGCCGTCTTAAGGCTGGTTTGGTTTTTTGAGAAACAGGATGAGCACGGCGCTAGACAGTTTTACTTCAAACCCCAAGTTAGCGCCGGTTTCCCTCTTCACAGTTTTTGACGCCATAGAAATCTTTTCCAGTCTA
>CAJWNY010000067.1 GCA_913043815.1 uncultured Gammaproteobacteria bacterium | reverse complement strand
ATCAGGGCGGCGAGTAGTGAGGGAAACTACGCCTCCCAGTGCGTCGCTTCCATACAATGAAGAGCCAGAGCCCTTTGCGATTTCAACTCTTTCGAGGCTTTGAACTGAAATAAAGTCGCGTCTGGCGTTTAATGCAGGGCCGAAGCTAAATTCGTCAGCCACGCGAACACCATCGACTAAGGTTAGAACTCTATTTCCTCCGATTCCTCTGATTGTGAAACCAGATAAACCAAAACGATTGCCGGTGCCTGAAACAGAAACACCAGGTTCGTATTTAACGAGATCTGCTATGTCCCGCATGATTTTATTTTCTATTTCTTCTTGGTTGATAATCGATACGGAGCCTGCGATATCTCGCAGATCCTGCGGTGTTTTTGTTGCAACAACTGTCGTTGTTTCAATTTCTCGCTCCTCCGCGATCGGCTCCTGCTCTTCAGCAATAGAGGGTAGACAAGTTAAGGCTACGCTCACCGCAATAGCTTTTAACATCCATGGGTTGCTCGGTTTTAGAGGCATTTTATTCTCCGGTGGTATTACATAATAAGGAACAATTGCTCAGTATTTGGACTGGCGGCCGATTTAGGTTGTGTTAAATCGTAGGTACGAGGTGGTGTTCGGAACAACTCAGTTCTGCTTCAGCTCCTTCGAGCTGATAAACGTTGAGCGTGCCCTCATAATTGAGCTCTGCTTCACCAGGAACTTCGCCTCGTTCTTGGGCGAGATGGACAAGCCACCGTCGAGCAGCTGTGTTTTCAAGTGTATGTTTTCGGAATAAACCATGCGCTGTGACTTCGTCGCCAAGCATTTCGGCCGTGAAAACTAATTTGCCGTCTGGCACTTTGAATCGAACAACATCTTTTACTTCAGGGTCCTTAATACTTGCCCAGCATCCCGCTGCGGGACAAATATCGTCTATAAGTCCAACGATGCTCAGCTTTTGGTTGACGTATTTGTCAGGGTTCGCCCCAAGATCAGAGATTCTGACTTCGATATGTTGGCCAATATCGGCATGAACAATGTTGCCAATAATAAGGAGCGCTATAATCGCCGTTACATTGAGAATTATGTATTTTACCGACATCCTCTTTGTTTTCCTTGGCAAGCATGTTTTGTGAATGCGAATCATTATCATTTAGATTAATAAAGTCAAGCTTCAATTTGGGTAAGGCTTAACGAGCGAGGTATGGGATTTCATCTTGCACTGAACCAGTGGGTGGCTGATTATGTTGTGGTCATATAGGGCAATAATGACAAAGGGATTTTCCAGCGGGTAATTTGGAATAATAGAGCTTGTTATGAGTAAGAGTAATCAGGTCGAGGAGCGCCAAATCATCGAAACTGTGCTTTCCTATTGTGAAAGCGGCGACACGCATTTGCAGCGGGATGTGATGAAGATACCGGTGGCTGAATACACTGATCCTAACCAGCTTCGCCGAGAAATGGATATCCTTTTTCGTCAGTTTCCAATCATAGTGGGCCATGTCAGTCAGCTTCCAGCGTCAGGGACGTTCTTTACCCACGACGCTACTGGCGTGCCCATGTTGATTACCCGCAATCGCGACGGTGCGATTAAGGCATTTCTCAATGTATGCCGTCACCGGGGTGCCCGGGTAGAGCACCAAGCCTGTGGGAAGGCCAATACGTTTTCGTGTCCCTACCACAGTTGGACTTACAATTTAGATGGTGGGTTGCGGGGCGTACCGAAGGACGCAAATTTTGGTGATATTGATAAAGCTGAATTAGGCTTAGTTGAGTTACCTGCGTTTGAACGAAACGGACTAATTTGGGTCAGACCATCAACTAGCGCGACACCGGTTGATATTGACGCTTGGCTAGCTCCTATGGCCGAACAGTTAGAATCGTTAGATCTGCAAAGCCACGTGGTTTTTAAGGAATGGGCGGTTCCGCGTGAAATGAATTGGCATATAGCGTTAGAGGGCTTTCAAGAGCAATACCATTTCTGTTCTGCCCATAAAAACACCGCCTGCGCTGCCTACTTAGACAATCAGGGTGTGTTTCTAAATCAATACCCTCATGTTCGTCATTCAGTGCCTCTGGCGGGTATAGAAAAGCTCAAAGAGCAACCTAGTGATGAATGGTCTTATCGCAAAAACTTTATGACGCAAAATTACCTATTTCCCTGCAATTTTGTGCAGGTTATGACCGACCATGTATACATTCACACAATTATTCCCACCGGACAGACAAGCTGTATATTTCAATGCCTAATGCTCATTCCAAAAGCCGCTGACACTGAGAAAGCGCAAAAATATTGGCAGGCTAATTACAATGTGGTTCAGCAAGTATTTGATGAAGACTTTGTGATAGGAGAGAGTATTCAAGCCGGGCTAAACACAGGCGCCAATGAACACTTCACAATTGGTCGTTTTGAAAGCGGATTGCAGATGGCCCGGCAGTCGCTGAACGATGCTTTAGCAGGGCACTTAAAGGTATAGTTTTAGGTATTGCCTAAGCGTTGGTAAAGCGCGAATGAATAAGGCGCAGACTTTTTCTCGTGGGGAAAGCAATGAAATACATAGTTATTGGTGCTGCACTACTCTGCATATTAGCTTGGAGCGGCATTGCTAATCGCCATAGTATTGTCGTTTCTCTAATGAGCAGTGGCGAACAGCCGCCACTCAATGCCACTACTGATGAAGGCACTGACACCGTTTGGTTTGACGATTACTTCACAGTTCAAGCATTAGACGAGCGTACCTTTGCCATTGGCGAGCCACGATATGCCCAACAAAATTACAGTTATCTGATCATTGGTAGTGAACGCGCTGTCCTTTTTGATGCAGGCCCGGGATTCCGCAATATCCGAGAGGTTGCGGAATCTCTCACGGACCTACCCATAACCTTCGTACCTTCTCATTTTCACTACGATCATACCGGCAATGAAATTACTTTTGACCAAGTTGCCGTTGTTGACCTGCCGTATATCCGAGCCCGGGCAGTGGATAATCGTTTGACGCTAAGTGCTCCTGAGCATTTGGGTGTAGCTGAAGGTGTTGCTGCACCCACCTTGAGTATTAATGAGTGGCTTGCCCCAGGTTCGATGATGTTTCTTGGGGGCCGTCAACTGCAGGTGCTCTATACGCCAGGGCACACCGATGATTCTATTTCGCTTCTAGATTTGACTAGCGGCTTTTTGTTCAGTGGCGACTTTATTTATCCAGGGCCGTTGTATGCTTTTCTCTCCAACAGCAACATGGGCGACTATCTTGCGGGTGCAGAAACGGTAATGAGCTATGAGTCTTTGGTTTCAAAAATTTATGGTGCTCACCGCGTAAGGCCGCCGGGAGCGCCGAGGCTTGGTATAAATGATGTAAAAGATTTGCGCAAAACGTTGGAAGATATTCGCGCAGGTAAGGCAATTTCTGGCGGTGTTTACCCCAGGGAATACGCAATTAACGAACGCATGATGTTGCTGGCAGAGCCTGAATTTCTGCAAGATTGGCAGTCTACGAATAGGGAGTCAAATGAACATAGCAATTAGCGCAAAAGAACAAAAATTGATTAGTGCGGCTGAAAAACTTCAGCCTGAACTTGCACGGCGCAGCGGTGAAATCGACAAGCTACGGCAGTTGCCGCAAGATTTAGCAGACAAGCTTGCTCAGCTTGGGTTTTATCGCTTGGTGGTGCCAGAGGACTTAGGCGGACTGGGCATTTCGCCAGAAGCGTTTTGTAAAATTTGCGAAACTCTTGCTATGGCCAACGGTTCGACCGGTTGGTGCGTGTTTATTGGCGCCACATCTCAGTATTTGTTCGGTGCGTTACCCACAACTCAATTAGAGAAAATGTTGCAAAATCCTAATGTAATCACTAGCGGGGTTTTTGCCGACATGGGCACTGCGTTGTTTGAGGAACGAAATGGTCAACCCGGATATCGCGTTAACGGGCACTGGCGTTGGGGTTCGGGTTGCCGTAATGCAGAATGGATTTCCGGTGGTGTGCACGAAGTGGGCGCTGACGGTCAACGGATCGCGCGAGGGATGCCTCTGACACGTGTCTTTTTTAAACCTAAAGAAATTGATATACACGATAATTGGCACGTCTCTGGCATGCGTGGATCAGGGTCGAGTGATTACGTTGCGGTCAACGTCTGGGTTTCCGCTGATAGACTTTCAGGCAATGTGGAAGATACGGTTCAAGCATCTAAACCTATATATCAGTTCCCTAAGTTTGCATTGTTAGGTATCCCCATTGGTGCAATTTGTTTGGGTATGGCCCGGGCTAGTGTGGAGGAGGTGATAAGGGTGTCTAAAGAAAAAACTCCCCAAGGTAGCCGACGCACATTGGCGCTACGACCCTCCCTACATATAGATCTGGCTGAAGCTGATACTGCGCTCAATGCAGCAAGAGCACTGTTTTACCAAAGTATTCAAGAGGGTTGGCACTCTGCCCAATCTGCCCCTGGCAGCTTGCAAGAACGCCGCGCTATGCGCACGGCCACCGTGCATGCGGTAAACGTTTCAATTCGAGTCATTGATAAGATGTACAGCGTTATGGGCGGCACCTCCGTGTTTGAGACCTCTTGCTTACAACAACATTTTCGCGATGTGCATGTAGCCTCCCAGCATATGATGGTGGGTGAACCGATTATGGAACTCGCTGGACGGGTAATGTTAGGTTTAGATGATGAAGCTTTCGGGCTCTAAATTTTACCTGAGATGATTAGAATCAAGGAATATTAATGGATTTAAAATTTGGTCTTGGTACGCCAAGTAATCTTTGGTCTTTGGACTGGGACGGCCGTAAAGAAGCCGTCAGTGAAATAGCCGACTCTGGTTTTGACCATATTTTTATGGCGGATCATGTTTCGTTCAGAAACGGCTCAGGTACTGATGGTTTTGTAGAGGTGGCGTCGCTCTCGCAATTACATCCAACTATTGGTGTGATGACCAGCATTTACCTGTTACCACTAAGACACCCGCTACCTGTGGCGCGGCAACTTGCCAGTATGGCCAGAATAGCCCCTGGCAGATTGATTTTTGGTGTTGGTATTGGCGGCGAAGATCCCCATGAAATGGAAGTGTGCGGCGTTAATCCTCGCCGTCGCGGTGTACGTGCAAATGAGTCACTAGAGATCATAAAGGGTCTTCTTAACGGTGAGTCGGTGACCTTTTCTGGGCTGGAATTTGAAGTGATTGACGCGATCATTAAGCCCACCCCAAGGATTCCGATACCGGTCATAGTTGGTGGACGGTCCGATGCAGCGCTGACGAGAGCTGCGCGGTTTAGCGAGGGTTGGATTGGCGTTTGGTGTTCTGCCCGCAGATTTTCAGAGGCGGTGGCAACGGTCGCTCGTGAGGCTGAGGACCTGGGTCGAGTCGATGTTAACTGGTGCCATGGCTATCAGCCATGGATTGGTGTGGACAGAAATGATTCTGCAACGGCTCACAAGGCGGTGAAGGAGGGTATGGAAGCCTTTTATCAAATTCCTTTTTCCAAATTCGAGCGCTATACACCCTCGGGTACGCCAGCTCAGGTAGCCGAGCAACTGGCGCCCTACATAGAATCAGGGTGTCGCTTATTTAACCTAAAAGTATGCTCAGAACACCCTGAAGAGGAAGTGGCATTAGGCGCCGAAGTGATAGAAGAGCTGCGAGGTTTGGCGAGTTGAAAGATACAACCGGTATAGTGAATGAATTAGGCAGATGCTATGCAACCGTAAATTGACAAAAAGAGTGCGAGGAAGGAGAGGATATGGCCAGAATAAGATTATTACCCGACGAAGAGTTGGATGAAACAACCCGTGCCAATGCGCAAGCTATGGAAGATAGGGGGTTAGACACCTCTACGCTGAGGGGTTTGGCGAATAGCCAAGACTTTTTTAACTTATACAACCAGTTTTATTATCCAGCGCGCAAAGGACACTCGCTGCCTGAGAGTCTTATTGAAATGGTTCGTCTTAGAATCGCCAGACACAATGACTGTTTTACCTGACTGAATGTACGCCTCCTGCAGTCTGCAGGAGATTTGACTGAAGAAAAAATTGCTCAACTCGACCTAGACAAAAGTTTGGCGGCTTTTACAGAAGACGAGCAATTGGCGTTGGAATACGCAGACAGGCTAGCCACTGACCATCACAACATGGACGATGATTTTTTTGCTCGAATTAAAGATCACTACAGCGATCCACAGGTGTTGGAGCTAGGTATGATGATTGGGCAGTTCATTGGTTTTGGCAGAGTGTTGACGGTACTCGATCTAGAGTCGAAGTTCTGCACGGTGGATGACATGGGCAGTTAGCAGCCAGCGCTGATTCCTGCAGCCACTGTTTTCGCGCTGGCTGATGAACTAAAAATTTTTAGTTAGACATCCATTTTGTGACTCTAACCCTAGGTAGGCTAAAGTCGACTTAATCTATCTGCCGCGGCGGGCCAGGAAAAAAGCGGTTAGTGCGAGCTTGGTATTGAATGTAATCAGGCCTCTTCTGCATAGAAAAATGCTCAGATGGCACTGCCCCGGTTGTATATACCAATGTGCTGTACATGGCTTTGGAGGTCAATAATAAGCCGACTCCAAGCAACACCCATACTACGGAATTCTCAGTACCTCGCAGAGCAAGCCATGAAGGTATTGCTGCGATTGCAATGCCATTCCAAACCATCCACTCATAGAAGTAGTTTGGGTGGCGGCAATAGCGCCATAACCCTACATCGCACACTTGCCGAGTTTTGCCTTCGCACTTCATCTTAGCCAAAAAGCTGACCTTCTGAAAATCAGCCACACTCTCCAGGGCGAAGGCGATAAACCAAATGGCTAGGCCAACTAACTCTAGTAGCGAGAAGTGAGGATTGTTATTAGACGCTATGAGTAGAACTGGCAGCGCTAGAAAAGAAGCGTTAGCCAAACCCTGGGATAAGGCTTCTACCTGGAGGGCTAGTGCAGTGTTGGTCTTGCCTTCCATGGCAAAGCGGATATGTTGATATTCGTAGCGAGGAAACTCTTTTTGCAAAAGCCCTAATCGCCATAGATTTAGTGCGCCTATGCCCATGCGCAGTCCAACTAAAACGAGCACAGCGCTGATCATCAGCGAGCGCAACCAATAGCCGTCGCTAAACAAGTAGCTGAGCGCTCCCAGCAAAACCAAACCCCATGGCCAACCGATGTCCACGTAGTTCATGCGTCCAGTGCGCCAAATAGGTATGCAAACCACTAATGCAAATAATGCCAGTTGAGCCAAGCCGTTGATAAGTCCGAGAAACGCAAAAGTTGTACTCGCTATAAGCAAAATCCATCCACTTATGAATAGGTATAAAGGGCGAAAATAATGCATAAAAATATAGAACCTGTGGTTATGAGCAATGGAGAAAGCTTTCGGCTGGCGGCTTGAATATTCGCAAAACACGCCGCCTCAGGCGGGTAGAGGTTTGATCTAATGCTATTGCTTGATTTCTATTTTGCTCCCTAACTTCGAGAAACCCTACGCAGCGACAGCGCAATTTTTGTCGCGGGCAGGCAGGTGTAAAAATAAGCGGTCATCATAGCAGTGGAGAAGCTTAAACCGTTAGAATCAGTATGTTTACAGAGTAGATGAGAAAAAGCGCGGACCATAACTGGAATTGTTTGGGCATACTGATTACGAATATCATTAATAAAATGCCAATAGAGGGAACAATTAAGGATGGCAGAATTGCGTAATCATACAGAAATATATTGAGATAAGGCCCAACAAAGAAATATAACAACATGGAAAGCGCTGATAGCCGACCAAACTGCTGGCTCTCATTAAGCATATATAACGTGCCTTCGCCCGGTTCACTTAGTGCCATTTCCGCCGCCCCGTAGAGGCAAGAGCAACCAAAAACTAAAACAATGAAGTCAACAAACTGCCATTGTTCAATAACTCGCAGGCCCCATCCTACCCACCAAAGCTGCAGGACGTACAACATAATACAAAAGGCCCAAATAGCGGACGACCAGTGGAAACTGATTCTGTCTTTTGCGCGGATAAGCATTGCCGCGTTGTGCAGTAATCTCGTAATAGCTAAACCCAAAATGATGGATACGGATATGAAGATATACTCATGCTGGGTCATTGGGTGTTCTCTTTAGCGCAATAAAAGCTACGCAGGCAGTGGCTATCTCATAGATAAGTGCGCCATAAGTATAAGCAGTGATCACCTGGTCAGTCATTAATAAGGAGAATAGCCTCGCCATGGCCAAGCTTCCAATGGCCAAAAACAATATGACCAAACCGGACCGATAAAATTCCGATTTTAAAAAAGCCAGTAAGAAAAACAAGCCAAGGCCAGTCTGCAGCCCTCCATACATTGCGCCGACTTCCGCGAACGCATCGCCATTGCTGATGATCAAGCCAGCATACGTTGCAGGGGTAGTGGGCGAAACTAAGCACACTGCGCCATAAGAAACTAAAATTAAAGCGGAAATGCCGAGAATAGTCTTACCTAACATCATTTTATTCTTGCCTAGATTTCGGAGAATTAAGGATACAGGTAATAGTTTTGACAAGTAGATGGTCTTGAGTAAAGAAATTGTGTTGCTTGATGATCACTTTCGACGGTGCCAGTATGGGGGGGAGGGAGATTTGAATGTTTAGAGTGGGTTACACCTGCTTAGTTAGGCGCGTTGGAGACTGAGCTCTTGAAGCCTGAAACATCATTTTAAATATCAGGGGTAAAGTAAGATGGCCTACGTAGAAAACCGAACAATTCATGATGCGGATGCTCATGTGATGGAGTTTCCGGAAAAGATCGTTGAATACATTTCAGAGAAATTCAAGTCAGATTTTAAGCCGCATATCAGAACCCGCGATCAAAGCTGGGTAGATGAGACAACTGCTCTGCATAACAAGCCAGAGTTTAAGGCAGGCGCTGAAGAAGAAATTATGACCCGGCGCGGGCACGAGGCCCTAGGTGCGTTTTGTAAAGAAGACCGTTCCAAAACATTGGACCACCTCGGGTTTGCTAGCCAATTAATGTTCACCACAGACGCATTGGATAATTATGGGTTAGAAACAGGGCAAAACAACGCCTTGGCTTGTGAAGCAGCGCGCGCGCACAACCGTATGATGACTGATTTTTGCAGTGAAGATAAACGCTTGCTGGCCACCGGATATGTGCCGTTGGTGGATATCGAGCGAGCTCCTGAGATTGCTAAAGAAGCATTGGAAATGGGTTGCAAGGGTTTAGTTATTCCATCGCGCTGTCCTCCAGGCCACAGTCCCAGCCACATAGGGCTAGAACCTCTATGGTCGCTGGCAGAAGACGCTGGCGTGCCTATTCTGTTTCACGTCGGTGGCGAGCATAAAATGAACCTGGATTACCATGAAACAGGCCAAGATCCAGTGCTTGATTTTCATGGTGGCGCGGAGAATTTCACCTCAACAAGTTATATGACGATTCCTTTAGCCCTTTGGCAAACTCTGTCTGTTTTGATTGTAGATGGTGTGTTTGACCGCCATGAAAAGCTGAAGTTCGGTGCCATTGAGCTGGGCGCTAGCTGGGTGCCTGGTTGGATGCGTTATCTAGATTCTGGTGCGGAAGCATTTAAGAAGGGTGAAGATCGGTTAAAGAATCTCTCGGCTAAACCCAGCGAAATTGCTCAGCGCCAATTCCGTGTAACGCCTTATCCTCACGAGCCAACAGATTGGATTATTGAAAATACAGGCCCAGACGTTTGCTTGTTCTCATCTGATTTTCCCCACGTTGAGGGCGGACGAAATCCGTTAAAACGTTTCGAGACGGCTTTGGCTAATACTTCTTTTGAGAAGAAACAGCGTTTTTACCGAGATAACTTCATTGATTTGATGGGCGCGGGATTAGACGCCTCGCTGCACGGACAGCCTTATAGCGATTAGGGCGGTTCGACAGAAGAAAGCGGTTAACGTTTAACTATTTCGCGTTTAGTCATCCAATTGTGCGTGAGGCTAAATTTTTCGGAGGGTGTTGATAATGTCTGCAATAATTACGGGGCCGTGGTGTCGACCCAAAAATTCCTCAGCGGATGAGAAGGGGGGTATTCATGACGATGACACCGCTCAAGGCTTAGGCTTTCAAGGCGGTACCATTGCCGGCTCCATTCACATGGAACAATTCCCTCCAATGCTGGTGGGGTACTTTGGCGATGCCTGGTGGTCCAACGGGGGCATCTCCCTATACTTTAAAGCAGCCACAATTGACCACGAGCCAGTGCGTTGTTTGCTTGAACCCATCAGTGAAATCAAAGCGCGTATCTGGATGGAAAACGAAGCGGGTGCTGTTGTCATGGAAGGCTCCGCATCGTTAGGCGATGACGAAGATTCGGAAGTGAGTAAGCGTATCGCCGCCAACCGACAAGCTACTGATCTGCGCATGATGACTGACGTAGTCATTGGCGCGCCCTCGCCACAAGGCACTGTGCGTGTCATTGAGGAAAGTATTGATACACGGCTTGCGGTGATTACTGCATCCATGGACTGCTATACGGATGCCATGACCTATGGTGGTAGGGTTGTGCCAATGGCAGAGTGCATTCATTCTTTTAGAGGGGTGGAGGAAGCTATTATTCCTATCTGCGGGCCTTATGTTGGACTGTTTGGGGCCATTGAGATCCAGTACCTGGGCGCGCCGGTTGTGTCGGGACGAGACTACACGGTACACGGACATGTGGTCGCGCTCTCTGATAGCCCAAAGACTGAAATTGTTTGGTATACGGCATGGTTGAGTGACCCCGTGTCTGGCAAAAAAGTGGCGCGTATGACCAAGATGGACCGGTTGATGAAAGATGCCTCGCCCCTATGGACGCAGGTCTAGCCCTAAATTTTTGTTGTTTTTGTTCAGCCTCTAGCTCAGAGTTTCGCGAGGCTCTTTTGGTGAGAGCTATGCACTCGGTGCCCGACAAAATATGGCTCACCGCTAGCTTAATGATTTCTTCTCCATCTAAGCTGGTCTGGGCAGCGAGTTAAGCTGGCGCAATGCACAAATTTCATTACAGCAATGCGTTAGAGCCGATTGATTGAGACTAAAACACCTAGGTATTGACGAGCCGGCTAGGTCTGCTCTTCGACGGCTCGCCAGGCAGCGTCGAAAGCTGCATCCATAAGGGGGATGGCCTCGGAATCTGAATTAGCTATTGAAATACGTCCAAACTGCGCTCGACCAATCTCGTGGGGTGCTTGACCTTTCTCCCATTCAGGATCATCTAATGCGAGGTAGGGGTAGGCGTAGCCATGAGGAATACGGTTGACAGTTATCGCGCGAATGTCTTTTTCATGGTTGAAACCTTGTGCCCCCATGAGTCCCTGTAGTTGACTGCGAATCTCCGCCTCATAATCGGCAAAAGGCGTGGCGTAAATCTTATGCCGCCCTAGCCGCAGCTGTTCGCGCGCAGTTAGGGTGCCCTTGGGGTCGGTCATTGGTGAATGCATTAATAATAACACCATGGGGTCATCTGGTCCGCGAGGGGGTTCATAACCACCAACCGTCGTGGTTGGGCCTGCACTTACCCACTGAAATGTATCGTAGGGACATTGGAAAAAGGTAGCGCCTAACTTTCCAAATGCGCGACCATTTTCTAACAGCACGCTCGCGTAAACGAATGGCGTTTTCACACCATAATCTAGGCCCTCTTTCTGGCGCTCAGACATTTCGGGGCAGAGGTGAGGTATGAGGTTGTTGTAGCAAGCCAAGACACAGCTATTGGCTTTGACGCGAAGCGCTTTGCCCCCAGTGACGTAGTCAACTTCCACCTGCTTTTTCTCAACTTCCCGCACGCCAACCACGGTGCTATTCAGCCGCATTCGAGTTGTGCGGCCCTGGATGTGTCGGATGGTTATACTGCGGACCATGCTGACCGCGTTGCGTGGTTGAATGCTAACCGAGAGATCTTTATCGCCGGTTGGGTAAACCAGATTGTGGCAATGCTCAGTTTTTCGGGCGTATTTTTTGCGATTGCTTGGCGCATAGTAGGTGACAGTCCGTTGCGTGCCATTTTCGCGGCGATGGTTGTGCTGATGTCGGTTGTGGTCTTTTTCATCCCTAAGTTTATTGCGGTCTGGACGATTCCTCTACTGGCTGACACGATAGCAAGCGGTGCCGCGGGCGCAGACCTTGCGGATCCATTGCTGCGGTTACTTAACGTCTCAGTGCCTTTTTCTCTCTATACTTCCTTCGATTATCTAGGTTTCTGGCTCTATTCAGTGTTCGCCTTATTGGTTGCTGCGCCGCTATATGGTGAGGCCTTGTCGCTGAAAATTTCCTCCATATCTCTGGGGGTGTTCGGCGTTATTTATCAGTTAATGCTGTTGGCTTTATGGGGCGGTCAAATTGCGCCAGTACACATTGAGGCCTACTTTCTCGGCGCAGCTGGACTGTTGATGATTGCTGTCTTTGCTATGGTTTTTCACGCTTGGCACGCTATGAATTCGTTTAAGAGTGACGCTGGTATTTAAGGGAGCGATTTTGCTGTTGCGCAGTGATGATTGTCGGTTTAGCGACCACCTCGCAAATGTATCGGTACCTAGGTAGGCCGTAAATGCTGTCGCCTTTTGAAGCGCTAAAGACTTTGCTTTTTTTCTGACCCTGTAATAGCTTGACTGTTGACACATGGGAGATAGTGCTGTGCACGAAGTAGAAAAGCAAGCAGGCAAAACCGGGCAACCGATACACGAGATTCCTACCGTTAATTGGCTTGATCTTGCAGCTAATCGCGATAAGTTCATGCAGGATCTACGCTACGCTCTTTCAGAATGCGGGTTTTTGGTCTTGACCAATGCCCCGGGACTAGATCAGAATTTTCAGCAGCGGGCCTTTAGTGAAGTCCGCGGTTTTTTTGATGCGCCCATGGACATTAAGAAGACGGCTCATATTTCTAATTCGCCGTATTTTCGCGGCTATACCCTACCTACTCCAGCAGACCGCGGACACGGCCAAGTGATTGAAAATTTTCAATACGGCTTCGAACAGCAACCTGTAAGCGCCCATGACGACACATCTCAACCAATTCATAAACGTCTGTTTCGTGGTCCTAACACTTGGCCTAAGTCAGATTCAATGACGGGCTTTCAACCGCTGATTGAAGAGCTGAATGCTATCTACCACGGTTTGACCCACCAACTCGGAGAGCTGATTGTTGAATCTCTGGGTGAAGATCCTGCTCAGTTTCGAGAGTATTTTGACTTCGATGACCCGGATCTTGCGGCGAGCCTAAACCATAACTTCAGCCTCGATGTGTTTACAGATAAGGAACAAGCCCAAGTGCGCGCCGCTTACGAGCAATTCGACAGCAAAACAGTTGGAGCTCATATAGATGGCCCTCCGTTTGTCGCCCTATTGATAAACGATCGCCCTGGTTTGCAGGTGGTGGCGGGTGAGGGGCGTTGGATGGACGCACCGGTAACTTGCCGTACTGCCCCTGGAGACTATTCCGTGCCGGTTATTCCTGGGTCGGTAATTGTTAATGCCGGCGGTACACTGATGCATTTAAGTGAAGGGCGTTATTCCGCAACCCTTCATCGTGTGAATACAACGCTCATTCCCAAAGGTGAGACGAGGGTGTCTATGCCTTATTTTTTGCTACCAAAGATGGAAGGTGACCTAGTACCTTTTGGTAAGTCTAAGGCATCCATTGAAGGCGCAGCGGGTTACAAGGCTGGACGTGATCGTGGAGCTAATGCCTGCGTAAATAGAATGGGCACCTTTCCTCAGGTGACGCGCCGTTGGTGGGTGGATGAGTTCAAAGAGTTGAGCGAAAAGCAGCGCGAGGAAGTGGAAGCTGAAACCGCCGCGGCATACGCGTTAGCTGCTGAACGCGGCAAGCGCTATCGAGAAAGCACCAGTAAATAGTTGCAGAATAGATGTTAAGTAGCTTTTAAGTAGCATTAATCAGTCATGAAGCTCGGAGCGATCTAAGTATGAGCACAAGCGAAAAAACTGCTTTTTGGATAGTCACAGGGGCAGCGTCGGGTATCGGCGCGGCAGTTGTTAGAGCAGCAAGACGCTCTGGTGCTAATGTACTTGCTTTAGATATAGATGAAGACAAAGGCTCAGCGTTGGCAAGGTCGACCGGCGCACTGTTTATGCACTGTGACATCAGCGATAATGCGCATTGGCAGCAATTGATTGAGTTCTTAAATTCATCTAAGGCCGAGTTTGGGCCGCCAACACATATCCATTTAAATGCTGGAATTCAGATCGCACCCCCAGATGCGCCGCTGTCTGACTATCAATTAGAAGCTGTAACTCTCGAGCGCTACAGACGCATGATGAGCGTTAATGTGGACGGGGTTGTGTTTGGTTTGCAGTCGCTTTTGCCGCTCTTATCTGCTGGCGCCGCCATTGTTGTGACCGCGTCACTTGCCGGTGTGACACCCTATTCTATAGATCCGCTTTACGCCATGAGCAAGCATGCGGTAGTAGGTTTGGTGCGCAGCCTAGCGCCAGAGCTATCGACTCGCGGTATCAATATTCATGCCCTATGCCCTGGCGCAGTGGATACCGCAATT
>CAJWNY010000066.1 GCA_913043815.1 uncultured Gammaproteobacteria bacterium | reverse complement strand
GTGGGGTTGAGGGTGAAATAGATTTGTTCCCTCTGCTGGATGCCCAGGGTTTATTCTGGGCGGAATCTTCTCGTTTCCTGGGAAAAAGTCAGCAACGGCAGTTTGAGTGACTACCTATCTACTATCTTCGGCAAGACGGTCGCGTTTCTTAAACCTAGCTTATTTATCCTTACAGGTTTCTTTTTCTTGGTGGAGAATCCCAATGACTAGCAGATCCCCAAACTTTGTTTTGCCATCGATGATTCGAGGCATCGCTGCAGACATCCCAGCAGTGAATCACGTTATTTCTACAGCGGTGCAAAGCTGGCCTGTCTCGGAGCGTTTGAAGCGCCTTGCACTAACTGCTTTGCACTATACAAACACGGATGTTCAAGATTTTGATTTCGTCTTGTGTTATAAAGCGCACGCTTGTTTAGGCGTTGCCGTTTGGGAGCCAGAGAATGTCAGTTTTAGGCGTGATAATTACTCGGTTGCTCTCCTACATGGGCTGTATGTTGATCACCAACATCAGCAGCAAGGGGTTGGCAAATTGCTTCTCGATGAGGTTCATCTGAGAGCTGAAAAATGCAATTTTTCTGGGATTTATGCCAGAGCAGAACGTTTTTCTGCAAGTTACTTTGAACACGTTGGTTATCGGCAATTGCCAGACGATCAGGGTCCCGGCGCTTCAACGAGCGCGTACCCACACAGGTTCTTTCGTGACTTGGCCGCGCGTCATTCTAATGCTGCTTAGCATAGGTCGACGTCTTTACTCGCAGTAACAAAAATCGAGTGGTTTAAGGAAAGCGGGAAATGCTTAAAAGAGTCCTGGGAAGTCGAACACTATTGGGTCTATGCCTCCTTTTGGGAACGGCGCTGATGAGTCCAGCAACAATTGCAGCTGATGAGGGTGCAGACCTCGCTTGGAAGTATCATTGCATAACATGCCATGGAGACACCGGTAAATCGAATGCGCAGCGATACCCTAATCTTGCGGGTCAAAACAGCATCTATCTAGTTAGCAGACTGAAGTACTTTCGTGATGGTGTAGAGCCTGGCAATCAAATGAATGCTCAAGCAGCTCCTTTGAGCGATGAGACAATCGAACTTCTGGCTGATTACTTCAGTCGTCAATCCAACTGAGGTCTATGCAAATGAGAATAACGTTGATGATTTCTAAATGGATTGCGATTGCTTTTGTGATGGTGTTTGCAGCTTGTGGTTCTGAAGCCCCTGACGGGGCAGCGCTGGTTGCTGAGAAAGGTTGTGTTGCTTGTCACGGTGAAAAGGGTGGAGCGATTGCGCCAATCTACCCTCATCTTAATGGCCAGTATGAAACATACCTGCGTTTGCAATTAACCGCATACAGATCTGGTAAGCGAGTTAATGCCATTATGAATGGTATGGCTGCAGACTTGAGCGATGAAGACATTGCGACGCTGGCTGCCCACTACGGCAAATAACTTCAACTACTCCCCATCGCGGGAGTGAATGAGAAGCGGGGCTGTCTTAAAAACGAGACATTTTCCAGCTCCCAAGCCCTCTGGCCGTGGGCGGCCTCACGCAAGTAAAGGAAAGTTATATTACAAACCCTCAGGCGACTGATTGGCTCAGTCTGGCTTTGGTTGGTTGTGCAGTTATCATCAATGAGCCGGTTGTCCCGGCTGCACCTACAAAGCCGGAGACAGCCTTTGTCTGTTCTGGGGAATGAACCTGACGCCTGAGATTGTTCCTTAACTTCCGGTGACCACGGCTATATTGGTTCAGAAGATTGCACTGAGGTTGAATCCACAATGGGTGCCGGCGCCAAATTAATCGTCTTTAGCGAAATAAAGCTTTATAGCGCGTATTGGTTGCTTGTTCAAAATGGCTAACAGCAGGTGCATTTTTCGGTAGCTGAGCCTGCCTTGTTGAAACAATACAATCCCGCGTAGAGGCATATTATTAGCCATTTCTTCGAACATTTTACGAATGGTAGCGTCGTTATTGCCAAGACCCATGCCCTTAAGAAAGCCCTCTACCGTTTTCGTTTTTACTTTTGCGCCCAACCAAGTTTCGCCGATTTCCGCCAGTGACGAATTGGCATGGAAGGGGCGCGTCGACTCACCGTTAGGTACTCTCCTGCCTAACATTAGGGCAAATGCTTCATCAGGTACTTGAATCGCTGCTTGGTCCAGTTGTGGGCCAAGACAGCTTTGTGCCTCGAGGCTGGGTTGGGCACTTGTCTGCTTGTTTGGATTTTCTATGACTAGCTCGAGTGTTTGTCTGATGTCGCGGCTTGACGCGCCAATGCGCAGTTCGTATTGGCCCGGTTCTATATTGTGCTTATTTAGCCCTTGGTCGAAATAAGCGAAGTCCGCTGAGCTAATCTGAACAGTCAATGTGCTCTTTTCGCCAGGCTGCAAAAACACTTTAGCAAAGCCGCATAGTTCTTGGTCGGGTCTATAAATGCGGCTGTTAAGAGCATGGCGATAAACCTGTACACATTCAGCGCCGGCCACTGCTCCGGTATTTTTGAGCGTAACAGATACCTTTATCGGTGTCGGATTGGCTAGGTCGGCGAGCACAGCACCTGTGCTGATCACAGCGTCGCTATAGGTAAAGCTGCTGTAACTCAGGCCGTGACCAAACGGGAACAGCACTGGGCGGTTGGCGCTGTCGAAGTAGCGGTAGCCCACGTACAAGCCTTCTCTGTATTGCACCTGTCGTTTTTCGCCTGGAAACCAGATGTTTGAAGGCACATCTTCAAGGCTTAGTGGGAACGTTTCCGTCAATTTGCCGCTGGGGTTCGCCAGGCCTACGAGAATGTCGGCAATGGCGCTGCCGCTGGCTTGACCGGCTAGATAACCTTCTAAAACCGCTGGTACTTGGTCTATCCAGGGCATTTCTACAGGCGCGCCGTTTGCCAATACCACAATTGTTTTTGGGTTTGCTTGGACAACGGCTTGAATAAGTAGGTTGTGTTGCTCAGGTAGTCGCATGTGTTCGCGGTCGAATCCTTCTGACTCATAAATGCCGGGCAAGCCTGCGTAGACTACAGCCACGCTGCATGCTTTAGCGGCTGCAACGGCTTCATCAATTAGCTCCTGATCTAATTCGCTATGTTTTGCGTTAAAGCCTTCTGCATAAACTAGGTTCTCAATGCTTTCGCTGAGTGCATCAAATAAGGTGTCTATTCGGGTGGGCCTGACCTGTGAACTGCCCGCGCCCTGAAACCTTGGTTTTTTTGCGAACGAACCGATGAGCGCCACGCTTTTGCTGGTGTTTATGGGCAGCAGGCTAGAAGTGTTTTTAAGTAATACGCAGGACTCAACAGCCGCTCTGCGTGCAAGTTGGTGGTGGGCGTCAAGGTCGATATTTGGATTGCACTCTGGCAGTTGAGCGCCAGCTAGGCTAATACAAAGATTCCTAAGTACGGTTTTGTTTAAGTCGGTCTCACTTAGTTCGCCTTTTTCTGAAGCTCTAAGTACTAACTTATCGTTAATGCCTCCGCTGCTGGGCATTTCTAGATCAAGGCCAGATTGGACACCTAAAACGCGATCATTTGCTGCGCCCCAATCCGTAACAACTGCCCCATCAAAACCCCATTCGTCCCGTAGAACTTCGTTTAATAACCAGTTGTGCTCGCTGCAATACTCGCCGTTTAAACGGTTGTAGGCGCACATGACCATCCACGGAGCTGATTTCTTAACCGCGATTTCAAAACCCTTTAAATAAATCTCGCGCAACGTGCGTGGGTCAACTATGGCGTCCATATACATGCGCCCAAACTCTTGGTTGTTCACCGCAAAGTGCTTTAGGCACGCGCCTACTCCTTTGCTTTGAATGCCCGACACCAACGCTGCTGCAATTTCTCCAGAAATTAGTGGGTCTTCAGAAAAGTATTCGAAATTTCTGCCGCAGAGGGGGTGGCGTTTTATATTCATTCCCGGGCCCAGTAAAACAGTAACGTTTTCTTCCGCGCAATGTTCGCCAAGTGCTTCCCCAACCTCATGCATTAGTTCGCGGTTCCATGAACTGGCCAAGCCCGAAGCGGTGGGAAAGCAGGTGGCAGGGATGCTTTTGTTTGCACCTAAATGATCTGCAGCTGCACCTTGCTTGCGTAGGCCGTGGGGACCGTCGGTGACCATAACTGCGTCCAACCCCAAGCGCTCAATACCTTCTAGGTGCCAAAAATCTTGGCCGGAACAGAGCTTCGCTTTCTCTTCCAATGTCAGTTGCGTCAATAACATTTCGGCGGCTTGTTTGATCTCAGGTGAGTTGGGTCCTGAAGTGTTTTTTGCGTGGCTCACGATATATCCAATGAATTCTGTTGGCGGCTAGGGTCGCAAAGATTTGATGTTTTGCCTAGCGCTTGCTCAGGTTTTGTAATGGCAAAAAATGGCCTGTTAAACGTCCCTCCAGAGTTTTTTATGCGCTTTTTCTAAGCGTCTTGCTATTAGGTGAGTTGTTGGCACATTCTTAGCTCTAGTATCACTGTTCGATCGAATAGATCGATAAACTGATTAACAGAATTTATCGAGGCGCTATGTATAGTCCCAATCAACCCTATGTTTCTAATCGTTCGCCGGTGGCGGCTGATAATTTGGTGGCAACCTCTCAACCGCTGGCTGTACACGCGGGCTTAGATGCCCTGCGTTGTGGTGGCAATGCTGTGGATTCGGCGCTGGCTGCGGCTATTACCCTGACAGTGGTTGAGCCAAATAACAACGGCTTGGGTAGCGATGCGTTTTGTTTGCTTTGGGATGGCAATGAGGTGGTAGGTTTGAATGCGTCGGGTCGAGCACCAATGGGTTGGAGTCTTGAACGATTTCAAGGTCTGAAGACTATGCCTGAACTGGGCTGGGATAGTGTCACCGTTCCCGGTGCAGTAAGCGGTTGGGTGGCATTGAGTGATCGCTACGGCAAATTGGATTTTCCAGACTTGTTTAAGTGGGCTATTCATTATGCAGAAGAAGGTTTTTTGGTGGGGCCAAAGTCCGCCTATTACTGGCAGATGTTGGCGCACTACTACGATAATTTTCCGGATTTTGGTGAACACTTTTTGCCAGCACCTAAATCTGGAGAACGCTTCCGACGCCCCGATCTGGCCAAAAGCCTGCGCCTTATTGCGCAAAGTCATGGGCAAGATTTTTATCAAGGCGAGCTAGCTCAGGCCATTGCTGATGCTTCAGCTGCCGCTGGTGGTGCTTTGAGTATGACGGATATGTTGGGCCATCATGCAGATTGGGTGACGCCCATTGCCCAGCATTATCGGGGCGTAGATTTGCATGAAATTCCGCCCAATGGTCAGGGTTTGGCAGCGCAGATTGCACTGGGTGTTTTGCAGCATTTGCCCTTGGGTGAATTAGATACCGCGGCCCAGATGCATAACCAAATTGAGGCGATGAAAATTGCCGTGCATGCCTCCCAACAACATTTTGCCGATGCAGGGGCTATGTATTTAAGCCCTGAGGATTTGTTGGAAAAAGGCTCGTTAGAGGCTGCTGCGAAAAGTATCACCGATAAGGCCCAAGGCTTGCCGCCAATGACGCTGCCGGTAAGTCACGACACCGTTTATCTCACTTGCGCTGATAGTTCAGGAATGATGGTTTCTTTTATTCAATCTAATTTCCGTGCTTTTGGCTCGGGTATCGTGGTGCCAAGCACCGGCATTGCTATGCAAAACAGGGGTTCAGGGTTTGTGCTTGATTCAGAGCACCCAAACTGCGTGGGACCAAATAAGCGTCCCTTTCATACGATTATCCCAGGCTTTGTAACGAAAGACGGTGCGCCATTACTCAGCTTCGGTGTAATGGGTGGACATATGCAGCATCAGGGTCACGTGCAAATGGTCAATAGAATTTGCGACCACGGGCAAAATCCCCAGGCAGCCAGTGATGCGCCGCGCTGGCATGTTTATCCAGATATGAGTGTGGGTTTAGAGGAGGGGATACCCGAATCGATTGCCCGAGACCTCCAGAAGCGAGGTCATCAAGTGCGCTACGACGACAAAGAAAGCACATTTGGTGGTGCTCAGCTGATCGAAAAGCTAGCTGACGGATATGTGGGCGGCTCTGACCATAGGAAAGAAGGTATGGTTGCGGGCTTTTGATTTGTCTTGGTAATTCCTTTTCCCTGTTCAGGGAATCTTGACCTGTCGCAATATGCAGTTAGAGGTATATAAATAGCTAAAAAACCTATAGACGGCCTATTAATGATGTGAAATTTGTGAATAATGCGTTTTACGACACATTCATTAGGTAGTGGTGCGGATCATGGAAATTCCTCAGTCCCTTCGCAACAACCCGGTAGAGGGTGGTTTTTGGGATGCGGCGCGGGTACATAAAGTTTTTCTCACCACCGAAGGTGGGCGTTCTCTGCGCTCTACTGAACGATGGCTAGAAGCTGCAACTTGGTTACCCAAGGCGGCTAGCCTAGCCGAACTTCAGGATGAAGACGGACGTGGACTGAAAATCACGGTGGTCGATAGTTTGCAGGCTGTGGCCAAGCGTAAAAGACAGCCGGTATTTTTTCTTCAGATAGTCAGCGGTGAATTGGGCCCAATCATAGTTATCAATGACGGCAGGCTGTCTCGTCAGTGGCGTTTCTTGCCGCAAAAATATACCACTGAACATATTGCAGACGCTTTAGCATTGGCTCTGGGTGACAAGTCTGGCTTGATTTGGCCATTTGGTTCAAGTATCGGGCTATTTCGTGAATGGGTTGCCCAGACGAAAACTCACAACATCACTCTGTCTACTGGCAGTGTGACAACTATTGGTTTGAGCGCCTTTCATCAGCCCAAGGCCGCTTCTGTATCTGCTGTGTTGCATAAGAGGAGTGCCGGCCCCTATACGCAATCAGTCGGTCGTTTGGCGTCTAGCAAAGAATTGACCCACCTTGATCGCTTGGAAGCGGAAAGTATTCACATTATGCGCGAAGTGGTGGCTCAAGCAGAAAATCCGGTGATGTTATACAGCGTGGGCAAAGACAGTTCAGTGATGCTGCATTTGGCGCGCAAGGCGTTTTATCCAAGTCCACCGCCCTTTCCGCTGATGCATGTAGACACCCGCTGGAAGTTTCAGGCCATGTACGATTTTCGTGATTATATGGTGGCAGAAAGTGGAATGGAGCTCATCGTGCATGTGAACCCTGAGGGGGTGGCAAATAACATTAATCCATTTGATCACGGCAGCGCCATACATACTGATGTAATGAAAACTCAGGGCCTGAAGCAGGCTTTAGACGGGCATGGTTTTGATGTGGCCTTTGGCGGTGCGCGTCGGGACGAAGAAAAGAGTCGTGCTAAGGAACGGATTTTTTCTTTTCGTAATGCCAATCATCGCTGGGATCCAAAGAATCAGAGGCCAGAGCTGTGGAGTTTGTACAACGGCTATAAAAATCCTGGTGAGAGTATTCGTGTATTTCCATTATCCAATTGGACGGAATTAGACATATGGCAATATATTTATCAGGAGCAAATTCCCATTGTGCCGTTGTATTTTGCGGCAGAGCGACCAGTGGTTGATCGTGACGGCATGCTGGTGATGGTGGACGATGATCGCATGCAGGTGGCACCTAATGAGCAAATCGAAAGTAAATTAATTCGTTTTCGCACACTGGGGTGCTACCCCCTTACTGGAGCGGTTGAGTCTGATGCGGATGACCTTTCGTCCATCGTTTTAGAGTTACTCAATAGCCGGACCAGTGAGAGAGAGGGTCGGGCGATTGATTCGGACTCATCTGCTTCCATGGAGAAGAAGAAGCAAGAGGGGTATTTCTAGTGCAAACAGAGGTAGAAAATTTATCGCCAGAAGAAGCGCGCCGCCGTGTGGATGAATATTTACAGGGGCAGAGCGAACTAGACCTTTTGCGCTTCATTACCTGCGGCAGTGTTGACGACGGTAAAAGCACTCTGATTGGGCGCATGCTTTATGAGGCGCGACTGGTCTTTGATGATCAAGTCACCGCACTGAAAAACGACTCTAAACGGCAAGGCAATCAGAGCGGCGATATAGACTTTGCACTGTTAGTAGATGGCCTAGCCGCAGAGCGCGAACAGGGTATTACCATCGACGTAGCGTACCGATTTTTTGGTACGGAGCACAGAAAATTCATTGTTGCTGATACTCCTGGGCATGATCAGTACACGCGTAATATGGTCACCGGTGCATCTACCGCAGATGTCGCGGTAATTTTGGTCGACGCCTCACAGGGTATTTTGACACAAACCCGACGGCACTCGTTTTTGACTTCATTGTTGGGTATTCCTCACGTGGTGTTGGCTATCAATAAAATGGACCTTGTGGATTACGATGAAGAAACCTTTCACAAAATTACAGAGCAATATAACGATTTTGCCAAGCAGTTGACCTTTAAAAGCATAACTCCCATTGCGGTATCTGCCCTGAAGGGCGACAACGTTATTCAGCGTTCAACTCAAATGCCTTGGTATCAGGGGCCAACTTTGCTGGGTTTTTTAGAGACCGTAGAGGTGGGCCGTTTAAATATCGAGCATGGGTTTCGCTTTCCAGTGCAATGGGTGAATCGCCCTAATGCTGAGTTTCGGGGTTTTTCTGGCGCGGTGGCAGCTGGCAACATTGCAAAGGGCGATGCGGTAAAGATTATGCCCAGTGGTCAAGAAGCCGCTGTTGAAGATATAGTTTTGTTTAAAGACAGTTTAGATCACGCTCTGCCGGGGCAGAGCGTGACGCTGACGTTAGATCGCGAAGTAGATGTGTCTCGCGGTGATGTTATTGTTGCAGCCAACGATGTATGCGAAGTTTCTGACCAATTCGATACTTCGCTGGTTTGGATGGAGGCAGATAATGGCTATGTAGGTCGCTCTTATTGGTTAATGTTAGGTACAACACGCATTAACGCTACCCTCACTGAAATTCGCTACAAATATAACGTTAATTCATTGGAGCAGTTGCCAGCTCGAAGCTTGGGTTTAAACGATATTGGTCGTGTGTCCATTAGCGTTGATCTACCTATTCCTTACGATTCCTATATCCAGTGCGCAATCATGGGGTCGTTTATTTTGATGGACCGTTACAGCCATGCAACAGTGGCTGCGGGCATGATTAACTTTGGTCTGCGCCGTGCGCAAAATTTGTACCCGCAAGATCACAGCGTGAATACCCTGGTGCGATCGCAACTGATGGGTCACGAAGGTAAGGTGTTTTGGTTAACGGGTTTAAGCGGTTCAGGTAAATCTACCGTTGCTAACGCCTTTGAAAAGGCACTACAAAGTCAAGGCGTACACAGCTATATCTTAGACGGCGACAATATCCGAACTGGGCTTAATAAAGATCTAGGGTTTACTGAGGCAGATCGAACCGAGAATATTCGGCGAGTGGCGGAGGTGGCCAAGCTCATGAAAGATGCTGGATTAGTGGTGATTGTTGCGGTCATATCCCCTTTTCGCTCCGAGCGAGATATGGCCAGAAGCTTGTTTGATGATGACGAGTTTTTTGAGGTATTTGTGGACGTCTCAT
The DNA here is from genome assembly GCA_913043815.1 of uncultured Gammaproteobacteria bacterium. Lineage (GTDB taxonomy): Bacteria > Pseudomonadota > Gammaproteobacteria > Pseudomonadales > Azotimanducaceae > UBA4421. Next base: position 5,420 of record CAJWNY010000066.1, on the reverse strand, counting down.
TAGAAACGGCGGAGGGCAGAGACCCCAAGGGACTTTATCGGAAGGCTCGGCAGGGCAAATTGCCGCACTTCACCGGCATAGACTCCCCATACGAGGCGCCAGAAACAGCAGAACTCATTCTCGACACTGATGCTCTGAGTGTTGAGCAGTGCGTAGACAAACTTATGGCGTTAACCTAAGGCCGTCGACAACGTGGTGAAAAACGAAGCGGTGCTAGAGAGCGATTCGCATTTGCGTAGTGTGGCTAATGCTTTTTCTTGGTGGGTCATTGCCACGCTAACGACGGGTGTTATAGCTTATTTGGTGACGGGTACGATTGACATTGCTGCGCTCATCGGCGGCATTGAGTTTTTTTAAAGATAGGCATCTTTTATGCGCACGAACGTATTTGGATGTGTCAGGGCAGTCTGGGTCGTTAATCACTCACTGCGTTTAACATGTCTGTGAATCAATATAATGAATAAGGCGAAAAAGAGTTAAGGTATGAAGTTAACATTTTTGGTTAATCACGACCTTGCCGGACTGTTGGCTTTGAACTATTTGCTACCTGCCTGCAAACGGCATGAAGTGCTTTTGTTCTACACACGTAAATCTGCTCCAAAAAATAAACCTCTCTTTAAACCAACGGCGCTGGAAAGCCTTGCTGCGTTTGAGGCAAAAGTTTTAGCCGAAAATACTGGCCTTCCGAGCTTTAGTGATTTAAAAGCCGTTGAATTAAATGCTATCAACGGTGCTGGCTTTCATCTCTTTGCTGCATCCGGCCCAGATTTAGTGATCAGTATTAGGCATATGTCGATACTGAGACTCTCGGTCATTGATTTACCTAAACATGGCGTCATTAATTTGCATTCAGGCCTGTTACCCGGTTACCAAGGGGTGATGTCTACGTTTAGAGCCATGATAAACGGTGATGCAAATCTTGGAACAACCCTGCATTTTATAAAAGATTCCAGCATCGACAGTGGGCCTATTATTGCGCAGTCTAAAACTGCAGCACGCTATGACAAATCTTATCTTTGGAATGTGCTGAATATTTATTGTACGGGTTGTGCCAATGTTCTCGCAGCAATCGATTCTGTCGCTAAAGGCGAGGTTTTGAAGTCCGAGCCTCAAATTGGCGATGCTAACTATTTTACTTATCCAACTGCAAGGGAAATTGACGACGCATCATTTTCGTTATTTGAGGACAATGAGGAGTTGCCGGAATACCACAACTAGTACAAGTCAGTGCAGTGCTTGCGGGATGTCAGATTGGCGAGGCTCCAGTGTAATTTGCAAATTCATTTTTTACAGCAAAACGGTTAATGTTTTAGTCTGCTGCTTCGGTGCATCAAATATGAATTATTTGAAATCACGGGTTGTATTGGTTGCAACGCCCATTATTACTTTTTAAGGATCGCTTACGTCATGCAGGCAAAAGATCAATCCGTGAACTTGCCCTTGGACACTCAAGGCTTAGCGGCGCTAGCCAACCTCTACCACGCGTATTTTTTAGGGTTGCAATTAATGGTTTCAACCCGTTTGGGTGAAAAGGTTATGGAGGAGTGGATGTTTCGGCTGTTTCGTCGTCAGCATGAAGCGAAATTTCTTAACAGTTTTAACAAATTAGGTTTGGATCATCTGCCGCAAGCTGTGGCTTGTGCTCAGTACCATACCGTGTCCAATGGTATAGGCGGTGTGCCGGTGGAGTACATCTATGAAAGTGATACTAAGGCTTGGGTGCGTTTTCGCTATCCGCGTTGGATGTACGCCGGGCCTACCATTTGCGGCGTGACTGATGCGGTCAGTCGTGGTTTCTTGCAGGGCTGGTATGGGCAGAACGGCGTATCGCTGAAGAACCCACGGCTAGGTTTTGTCTGTGTCTCTGAAGATATGACCGGAGAGTTTGGCCTCTGTGGTTACTTTAAAGAGTTTGACCGCGACCTTTTGCCCGATGAGCGTCTTACCTATGCTCGCCATGAACGGCCACCTGCTTTTAAGTCTGCGGAGCAGCCTCGGGCGCCAATAGATCAGTGGGATGAAACGCGGCTTTTAAAAGCACAGCGTAATTACCCAATGGAATATTTGCGCAATGGGTTGATCGAGTTGGCCGGTGTGATTGGTCCCGAAGAAGCCCAGCGTCATGGTGAGTTAGCGGCACGGTTGATTGGTTTGCAGTACGCGCACGAAACATCCCAGCTTTTAGAAATGCCTGAGATCGAGGGGGCGTCTGCGGAGGAGGATTTAGCTCGATCCGCTATGCTTTTGGCGCGGCTGTTTCGAGCCATGGGTGATCAAGTAGAGGTGATGGCAGACGATCAAGGCAGCGCTGGGGTTGTTCTACTTCACAGCGGCCTGCGTGTAGTCCGTGGTCTTGAAGAAGCTGATATGGCTCTAGTGCTTTCTTGCTGGGGTGAACTATGGAGCGGGTTTCTTAGCGCCGATCGACAGCTAAAATCTCTGCAGGTTTATCTAGATGGTGAAGGTTTGCGCTGGTTGGTTAATACTAACTCTGGCTAGGCGCGGACTGCCGTGTTTGCCTCTTTATTTTTTGATCCGCTTCTTAGGCCTGCCTAATTCCTTCGCCCAATTCATTTAGCTCTTTATTTTGGTTACTTCATCTGCCTAGTTGTTTTGGCTAGTTGGCCATCGCGCCGATAGCGGTTAAGGTTGTCACAGAATTTTCTGACGCAAGCTTTGTCAGACACGGCCTATTTCTGTAAGCAGCAATTGTAGGCGCTATGTGGGTGCGTTGAATGTCAAAGGTTACTATCTGGCAAAATATGAATTGGGGAATTGGATGATTTTATTAGGGCGTATTTTGTCAGGCTTTATATTGATGAGCTTGGTCAATACGGTGGCGGCAGGTGACTATGTGGCGCCACGCGGCCCTGCAGGTAAGCCAGATTTAAATGGCGTTTGGCAGATTTTCAATCGAGCCAACTACGGCATAGAGCCCCATGCGGCCCGTGCCTCACTGGCCATGATTGAGGGCGGATTAGGCCCCGTACCCGCGCCCTCTATTGTTGCCATTGGCTCGTTGGGCTCAGTACCGGGTGGGTTAGGTGTGGTGGTGGGTAATAAAAACCCTTACAGCAAACAAGGTCTCGCCAAAAGGCTGCAAAATCAGTCGGCTTGGCTAACCAGTGATCCCGAAATTAAGTGCTACTTGCCCGGTATTCCTCGGGCTAACTACATGCCTTATCCGTTTCAAATTTTGCACAGTGAAAGCGCCATCTTTTTCTCTTATAAATATGCCGGTGCCGTGCGCAATATTCACCTCTCAGACCCGGGCGAGGCACCTATTGATTCTTGGATGGGCTAGTCTTATGGCTTTTGGGAGGGCGATACTCTGGTCATTGAGGTGACGGGCCAAAATGATCGAACCTGGTTCGACCGTGCCGGTAACCACCACAGTGATGTGATGGAAGTCACTGAGCGCTACATACCTACAAGTGCTTACACCGTGGATTAGCAAGTGTTGGTTGAGGACGAAAAAACCTTTACCGCGCCAGGGCAGATGCAAATGACGTTATATCGTCGTGCGGGCGCAGATGCGCGAGTACAACAGTTTAAGTGTGTGGAATTTGTAGAAGAGCTGATGTACGGATCACTACGTAAGGGCGTATACACGGGTACTGGCCAAGATACCAAGTAGTTATTTTTCAGTCGGATTAAAGAAGTTTATGAACCTCAACATCTATTTCATGTTTTTATTGCAAATTTTGCTGTGGGGCTGCGGCGCTAAACAAGAAACCTTGTCTATCGCTACAGGCGGCCCCGCAGGACTCTATTACCCCATTGGCGGCGGCATGGCCTCCATCTGGTCCGCAGAGCTAGACGCAGTAAATGTGAAAGCTGAGGTGACTGGCGGGTCAGTTATCAATGTTATACAGGTGTCTCGTCGTGAAAGTGATATGGGCATTGCCATGGCAGATGTAGTTACTGACGCGTACAAGGGGCAGGGACGCTTTCCCCAACCTTTGCCGCTGAATGTATTGTTCACGGCCTACCCAAATATCGTACATATTCTTACCTTGGCGGATAACGGTATAGACAGGCTAGAGGATATGCGGGGTAAGCGTATATCCGTCGGCGCCCAAGGCTCCGGCACGGCTGTTGCGGCAGAAAATGTGCTCACTGGATTGGGCGTCGGTATGGAAGAAATTGCCGTGCGTTATTTGAGTTTTGGGGAATCTACTTCTGCGCTTAAAGACGGCACTATTGATGCTGGCTTTGTTGTGGGCGGTTTAGGCTTGGCAGCGGTGACTGAACTTGCGGTGACTAGAGATCTCAAATTAATCAGTCTGAGCGAGGTCCAACTGCAACGTCTCGGTAAGCAGTTTCCGGCATATGCAGGCTACGTTATTCCAGCCGGCACCTATTCTGGCATAGATTCTGCTACCTCAGGGCTTGGCATTTGGAGTGTCGTTGTTGTACATGAAGATATGCCCGAGCAGTTGGGTTTTGCCTTGACCTGCAAGCTCTACCAACGTCGTGACAAATTGCTCAAAGTCTCTCAGGTGGCTAAGTCTATGACTGTGGAAAATATTCATAAGCTCGCAGCGGTGCCGTTGCATCCGGGCACCCAGCGTTATCTCAAGGATCCAAGTGCGGCTTGTAATGAAGCCGGTGCTGAGTTGGTTAGCGACGCTAGAAAATGATGATAGCTAAGGTAATGGGTTAGAAATTGTTGATTAAAGATAATAAAGACCATTGGCTGGTCGGTCGTATTACACTGTTGGCCGCGGTGGGATTATCAATTTTCCAGCTGTGGCAGCCTTTAGCTGGTTTTTTCCCCGCAAATTTTTTACCTTTTGAATCGGTCTTGGGGCTGCAACCTGCCACTTACTTTAGGCCAATTCACTTATGTTGGATTTTATGTCTGGGCTTCTTGGTTTATCCACTTAATAGTCGGGTTAGCGCTTTGCGCTGGCTAGACTTCGCGTCTATCTTGGCGGTATTTTGGTCTAGTGAAAGGATTTTGAGCTTTGACTATCGCTCGATAGAACACCTGCTAAATGGTTTGAGTAATGAAGATTTTGCTGCCGGCTTAATTATTGTTGTTGCCACTCTCGAGATGGCTAGGCGCTCGGTGGGTGTCGTGATGACGGTGGTGGGTTTGGTCTTCTTGATCTACAGCGCATTTGGTAATGTGTTACCAGATGTCCTGGCCAGCAAGGGTTTTAGTATTGAGCGCATTATTCGCTTTCAAGTATTCACGGGGGCTGGGCTTTATGGCGCGCCTATTGGTATTGCTGCCGGTGCGGTATTTAGTTTTGTATTGTTTGGAGCGTTTTTACAGGTAACCGGTGCGGGACAGTTTTTAATTGATTTATCTTTTGCCGCTGCTGGTAAGTATCGGGGTGGTCCAGCCAAAGCATCGGTGCTCGCGTCAGCGGCCATGGGTTCGATATCTGGCAGTGCAATTGCTAATACCG
>CAJWNY010000065.1 GCA_913043815.1 uncultured Gammaproteobacteria bacterium | reverse complement strand
AATTCTCGATTCGCTCGCGGTAAAAACAAAAGTCCAATCGCTGCATTAAACAATATAAAGAAATTGTGCTGCACGAATCCAAAGGCCGCCATTTGGCCCTCGTTATCTGGAAAGAGAACAACCCAGAAGGTAATGGCAGCGGCGCGCATTGGTGTTGGCACAGCGGCAGCGAAGAAAATTACCGGTAGAATCGGGAACAATGTGACGAATGATGCTTCTACGCCGAATAGATTTAGTGCCACTGTATAGACCACAATTGCCGCAATGAGGGCAGGTGAGCGCAACATAAAGAACGCTCCATAGTGCCAAGGTTTGGCTTGGCGAAAGGCGTGAAACACCTCGCGATTTCTAAGTTTATTGTGGGGCAACAGAATGCCTCGAAAGTATGCAATCCATATAGTCAGAAAAACAGCTGCGCCGGCCGCAATATAGGGTATCAGGCCAAATACTTCGGGCAATGCGCTGCCACCCACAAAGTAGCCAATTGTGGCCCATACCAAAAGATAAAAGACTTCACAGAACATAATGAAAAACATTACGGAGGCGACTTCCCACCCCGGCACTTGGTCGCGTTTGTTTAGGTAAAGGGCCATTGCACCCTTACCTATTTGCTCGTTAAAAATTGAAATGATGTAGGAGCTAGCGCGTATTGGCAGAATATCTTTGTATTTGATCTCTTTCACAAACCAGTTCAGGGCTTTGGTGACTACTAAGGTGTCAATGGTGAAATAGAACAAGGAGTAGGTAACCATCACCAACAACCAAGGAATCCAATTCACGGTCGCAAATACCTCAGTCATATACTGGGCGAGCGAAAGGCTCTCGCGCATTGCCGCCCCGTTGAGGCGGTAATAAAGATACGCGAAACACAGGGCCGTGATTAGCAGCATAGAGATTCGCGCAATGCCATTGCTTTTGTGTGATTTTTTGGCGGAGTCTGCTAGACCATCGTTGTTAACTGATTTTGGATCGCTCATAGGGCCACCTCATTTTTGATAGCGGCTTGAAAAAAGTGAGTCAGCAGCGCGTGCTGTCTTTTGATAAACATTTTCATTAGTTGGTACAACCTTAGTGTCTAGCGTGAAAAGTAATACTTTAGATTTAGGCCGACAGTTCGTGGCTGTAAGCGAGGATGAAAATCTGAAGTTAACACACGTGGTGAGTTCTGGGCGACGGCAGCCTTCCACTTTTCCGAGTTAGATTCGTGCCCCATAAGAATAGCGACCAATTTCCGGTTTGTATGCTAAAACGTGCGCTTGCTTGAGTTATTTCTTTGATCAAGCGTAATGGGCAATTCTACTGCGCAGATTTTCTACCTTCACGAAAAGCACCTTATTTGGTTTTGAAAAAGATCCACAACGATTACAGCTGGCCAACCATATATTCTAAAAGCGAAATAAGTTTTTTAGCATCCTGCACCAGTGACTTGGTCTTTTTGCTGATTGAGAGAGATCTTGGCGCTTCGCTGTGATTGACGTGATTGAGATCACTGTTTAGATCCAAATTCAGCTACCTATGAAAGTTTACTTAACTTTTTATCTTGCCGTTGTATTGATGTGGTTTGAAACTTAATTACTCAAAAAAGTAAGTTAATCCGGTTAGAATCTTTGCGAAAAGTACAAAAGTTGCAAGTAAAAGCGTCAAAAAGCAGACTTAAAAAGCACCGTTCTACCTAATGAAATACTCTTGCATATTCTATCTAAAGATTTAGAATTTTCGGCGTTGTAAAAGCCCCGTAAAGAGGGCTTATAGGTTTACTAATACATAGTGAAACGAACAATAGTTACAAGGCATCATGGAGAGAATATGCGATTAAAGAAAATTAGTTGGAGCTTGCTTACCCCAGTCCTAGCGTTGGGATTTAACACCCCAATACAAGCCGAGGAAAGATACTTAGAAGAGGTTATAGTTACGGCGCAGCGCGTTGAGCAAAGTCTGCAAGACGTGCCTCTCGCTGTGTCTGCTTTCAGCGCCGATGCACTGGCCGAACAACAAATCGAAACTATGAGTGATCTGCAGCTAGCGACACCAAGCCTGCAGTTTGCTGCTGCTGACGGTCGTGGCGGCTCTTTTGCTATTCGCGGCATAACCAACCTAGCAACTTCAGCGACAGCTGACTCTGGTGTGGAAGTTCACGTCAATGATATTCCCATGGGGCGTACTACCGCTCAAGATGGCGAATTTTTCGATCTTGAACGAGTGGAAGTGTTGCGTGGACCTCAGGGTACTCTTTTCGGGCGTAACTCCGTAGGAGGGGCTATTAACATGATCACCGCGCGCCCTAACTTCGAAGAATTTAGCGCCAGTATCGACACAGATTTCAGTGAATACGGCGGCCAAAAAATTAAGGGCCATCTGAATTTGCAAGGAAATGATTACGCGGCGCTTCGCGTTGCCTATCAAGGGGTAGAACGTGACGGTTATGCCGACAATATATATTCAAAAGCAACCGTTTCTGAGATTGACAATAGAAGTTCGGATGCGTTTCGTGTTTCCTTAGGGCTGCGTCCAACCGATCAAACATCGATTACTATTGTCTATGAAGATTATAGCGAAGATTCAACACGTAACTTGCGTAACAATACTTTTTGTAAACGGGATCCATCTTTTGTCGCATCCTGCACCCCCGGAGCCGACTACGCTTACGAACTGCCACATCCTATGGGCACCTACGTCGCGAACTTGATGGTGCTAACTGGTTTGTTAGATTATACACCGTTCACTGATATGTCCGGCGCGCCTCAAGGATTTTGGCAGGTAAATCAGCGTGGAACGCCTACTTATGAGGTGGAACAAGACAGCTTACAAATTTTGATAGAGCACGACCTTACAGACAACTTATCGTTGAATATGTCTGGGATGACGAAGGACCGTGATTTTGACAATACCAGAGGATACGTTTCAGAAGAAATGGAAGCGCTGCGCTTTAATGATATCGCTGCGTTCCCAGGTGGTCTCGTGCCACTCTCAGGATATGGTGCTAACTGTTCTCTTGAAGACGGGACTTTTGGAGCATATGGCGGGTGTGTTACCGAATCTTTAAATTATCCAGTTGGTTATGACCGTACGTTACAAAGCATTCAGGACGATGTCTTTGAAATCCGCATGAGTTCATCTCTGGATGGTGCATTAAACTTCATCGTCGGCGGAATATGGAGCAAATCTGAAGGGGATTATGTATACGATATTCCGGCCAACGGACTGGACGCTTTGTCTCTAGCCCCTCCTGCGATCTTAACAGGTGGAGCCCCAATACAGCTCTATCCTGGCTTATATCGGAACGCGAGTCTCGCAACCACTGAGTCAACCGCGGTATTCGGTGAATTGTATTATCTTATTAACGATCGTTTGCGCTTGACCGCAGGTCTGCGTCATACGAGGGACGAGAAGTCCAGCTACTCTAAACTCGCCTTCTTAAACGTCGTTGGTATTGGAGCTGCAGGTGCAGGCTTCACCCCATTGTCGGGCTCTCTACCTGATTACGGAGATGCCTATCGTGAGACTACGGGTACGGAGCCTAAGATGAAGTCAACAGCGAATACGGGGCGTTTGGTGCTTGATTATTCGATAAATGATAGTGCTATGACCTACTTCAGCATTTCTACAGGGTTTAAGGGTGGCGGTTTCAATCCCGCATTAGATTCTGCCAAGTACCCGAACACGCCACAGGTATTTCCTAACATGGAGATGACTTCTTACGAGATCGGTCTAAAAACCGAGTTTCGCGACCGAGGAATACGATTTAATGCAGCGGCTTACTACTACGACGTTTCGGATTATCACATTGCAAAAATCATTAACAAAACAACTGTTAACGAAGGCGTAGATGTTGATCTTTGGGGGGTCGAGGCAGATGTACTTTGGGCTCCAAGACGCGTTCCTGGACTTGAATTCAATGTTGGCTTGGCTTGGGAATCTTCTGAGATTGGCAGTGGTGAAGCTGTCATGGACCCGCTCAATCCTGATCTACAGTTAACTAACGGCAGTGACGACTGGCATATGATGAAAGACGAAGTGTCGGAAGTATTTATTGCTAAAAAAGATGCCGCGGCAGCTATATATCAGGCATGGTTAGCTGGAACCTTTGTTGGGACGCCTTTGCAAGGGGCGTTGATTCCTGCCGAGTTCCATGGTGATAGAACCATGGGTGAACCAACTCCGGTTAGCTTTTTGACAGCTTCGTCGCTTCCAACTGCAGGTCACTTACCTTCACTTGCTGTCCGTGCAGGTTATGAAGCTATGGCTACTGCACTTGGATATGACGCTGCCGCAGTTATAACCGACGGATTGAACTCTGATATAGGCGGAAACTCGCTCACTCATCCAGATTTGATGGCAAATGTAGGTGTCCAGTACACCATGCCAATGGGCAACTTAGATGTAACTGCAAGACTCGACTATTACTTCCAGTCTGAGTTTTACGGTCGAATTTATAACTTGTCATATGATGAGCTGGAAAGCTGGAGTGAGATGAACGCACAAATCACTATTCGTCCTCAGGATTCTGAAACATGGACTGTAGCGATTTATGGGCAAAACATTACCGATGAGCAAAACATCATGTCGCTAGGCTTAGGTTCTGCGGCAGTCGGTTTTACGCGGGGTATTGCGGCTAGAGAGCCACGAGTATTCGGTGTTCGTCTGAGTTACTCCTTACAGTAGTTAGGGATAGTGCTCTTTTGAGAGTTTAAAAGCCCCGGTCTGCCGGGGCTTTTTTTTGCCCAACGCTAACACAAATTTTTCCGGCGCATTTGTTTCCGTGATGCCTTGGTTTTCAAAGAGTTTTTCAGATAGTTAGCCATAGAGCTGCACAGAGACGCTGGCTGAGACCGCTAGATGTCGAGGTAAACGATGCGTAAGTGCCACAGCCCTTGCGGGGGCTAAAGCCGGCGGCGAACAGCAAGAGATTGGGATTACGGGTCTTGGCATTCTTGAAGAAGCTTGTTCGTTTTAGACAAGAACTGCAATAATGAGATCAACATTTAGCATTCGGAGAAAATGATGAGAGCAGTAGGATTAATGGTGCATGGCGGTCCTGAGGTTTTACAAGTGGTTGACGTGCCTGAAGTTCAGGCGGGTCCTGGACAGATTCGCATACGCAATTATGCCGCAGCTGTGAATCCCACTGATGTTGTGGGCAGAAACGGCATGCGAGCAGCGCAGCAGAAGAAGGATCCGCCGCCTTACGTACCAGGGATGGATGCTGCTGGTATTGTTGATCAGGTGGGGGAAGGCGTAACTACCGGGGTCAAAGTCGGTGATCGAGTAATGGCTATGGTGGTGCCTAATGCTACCCATGGCGCTTATCGCGAGCAGATTGTTTTGGATCAAATGGCCGTCGTGCCCGCGCCCGCAGGCACGTCGCATTTGGAAGCCTGCACATTGCCAATGAACGCGCTCACCGCAAGATTGTCGTTGGACTTGCTTGATCTCAAACCAGGTCAAGTGCTTGCCGTAACCGGTGGTCCTGGTGCCTATGGCGGCTACGTTATACAACTGGCCAAAGCGGATGGGTTGCAGGTGATCGCAGACTGTGCAGACTCAGATAAAGCACTTCTTAAATCCCTTGGTGTAGATATTATTGTCAGCCGTGGCGACGGTTATGCCGAAAAAATCCGCGAGCACTTTCCTCAAGGTGTAGATGGCCTTGCTGATGGTGCGTTGCTAAATGAGCGTGCGATCGATGCGGTGAAAGACGGCGGCAGTTTTACCGCTATTCGCGGCTTTAAGGGTGAAGAACAAAGAGACATCAAGTTTACCGCTACTTGGGTAACCCGTTACGACGGCGAATACGAGAAACTTGATGTACTCAGGCAGCAGGTTGAGGCGGGAGTGCTGACCTTACGTGTTGCAGATTCCGTTACGGCAGAAAATGCCAGTATTGCTCACGCACGATTGGAACAGGGAGGCACACGTGGCCGCATGGTGATTGAGTTTTAGGTTCAGAGCCGGTAGGTCACAGAGAAGTGATCAGAAATAATTCCAACAAACGACCTTTTGGCGCGCATTATGCTCGCCAAAGGGTCAATGCTTAGTTTTACTGTGCATTATAGAACTAGTTTTCTATATCAATAGGTCGGTAGTAGTCGGTGCCTGTTCGCTCAAAGTTATCTCGCATCGCCCTGAATTGTTCACCCGCGGAACCTTCTTCCGACAAAGTGAGATTCTGACGAATAAAGTTCACGCTATCAGGGTTTAGAGCTTTAGCCATATCCCAGTACTGCTCTGCCTTATCATCGATACCATGCTTACGAAACAAGTTACCTAGGCAAAATGCTGCATCAGCCCTTTGTTGTTCTGCGGAGTGTTGGCGGATGTTGCCAGCCACTGTTGTTGCAGATTGCACATGCTTGCTCTGTGCGCCGTTGGCTACCCAATCTTTCAGTGCTGGTTCATACACATTGGTACCAAAGGAAATAGATTGGTCACCCACGCCTAGTTCGTGCACTTTAGAGTAAGTACCTTCGTCAATTCGCACTATGCGACCTTCCTCATCAATCCATGCCGCCGAGGGCACATTGACAAAATTGAAGGAGCTGCTAACCAAGTGGTCTTCATCTATCACCTGTATGTAGGTTGGATTAGCCGCGTCAAAAATGGGGCCTGCTGCCGCTTCACCGCCGGTATCCTGGGCCGCACAAATAATGACAAAGTCCGGATTGTTTATTTCTTCATAAATACGTTGCCACACGGGCACGTCAAGAAAGCATCCTCACCACGAAGACCAAGTGACAATAAGCGCCTTTTTACCTTTCAGGTCAGCCAGCCTGACTACTTGACCGTTACGGTCGGTGAGTTCAATTTCTGGCGCCATGGCGTCCAACATCATGTTTGCGCGCTTTGCTGGAATCTCCGCAAAGCTCCAAACGCTGGCTGCATGATCTGCAACGTAGGGTTGGTCTAACAAGTCTGCAAAGCCCGTTAGGTTGAACCATTGCCGCCCATTTTGCTCAACCAATAGTTGGTCGTTCAACGGAATGCACAAGTCTCTGAAACATGCGCCTTCTGGCTTAATGTCGAAACCGTTGATTTGCCCAAGGTCTCTAGGATTAATCAATAGCCCGTCGCCATTACCTGTTTCGGAAAGAGTGATTGTCTTGCCCTGATACAGCACGGTTGCGCTGCCCTCAGGATGAATTTCTTTGGCTTCAAATGGGCTTCGAAGCTCTGGGTAGGCCATGAAGGCTTTTGCCATTGGGTTCTCCTTTTTTGTGCTGCACTGATGGTACGTGATACACGTCAGCGTGTCTGCGTTATCGATGTCTCTACAGTAACGACTTCTTCGCTTGTTTCAGTATTCAGCTTTAGACGTTCCAACATGTGGCTGGGATGCAAAAAATTCTCCGAGTTTGCGATATCTGAGGCAAATTAAAAGCAGTAATGAATGCCCTCTGTGTTTAAGTTTTAGATCACTTTACCGCGTAAATTATTGGTTTTAGTCTCGTTAAAAGATGCTGTCTATTGTTCTTTTATTTTAATAGTCTTAAAGAAGGGGGAGATGATAATGATAATAAATGAATGGATTCGACAATATGGGCTTTTGCTTTTTCTAGTTACGTTGGTAATGGGGTGTGCTCCAGCGGAGAACAAGGAAAAGCAATCTGCAATCACGGCGCCTGCCGCCAGTGACCTGCCTCAAGGCAAAATCAATGATCAACGTATTAACAACGCAGCGAGTGAACCGGGAAGCTGGTTAGCGCATGGTTTGGACTACAAAGAGCAGCGATTCTCGCCGCTAACGCAAATTAACCGCAGTACCGTAAAGAACTTAGGCTTAGCTTTTGAACTTGATGTGGGCACGAACAAAGCGCTTGAAGCGACCCCCATCATGGTCGATAACACCTTATTCTTTACCTCAACTTATTCCATCGTCCACGCGGTGAATGCGTCAACTGGCGAAGAGTTGTGGCGATATGATCCTCAAGTGCCTAAAGACTTTGTGCGTAAGGCATGCTGTGGGCCGATTAATCGCGGCGTTTCGGTTTACGAGGGCAATGTATATGTGGCGACTCTAGATGGCCGTCTGGTTGCAGTTCAAGCGAGCAATGGCGCAAAAGTTTGGGAGGTGGACACTGTTATCGATAAAGATCGCTACTACACCATCACCGGAGCGCCAAGAACTGCGAAAGGTAAGGTTTTTATTGGTAATGGCGGCGCTGAATTTGGTGTGCGTGGTTACGTGACCGCTTACGACGCTGCAACAGGAGAGCAGATTTGGCGATTCTTTACAGTGCCGGGTGATCCGTCTTTACCCTTTGAACATCCAGAGTTAGAGCTGGCTGCAACGACTTGGAAAGGTGGCAGTTGGTGGGAAGTGGGCGGTGGAGGCACCGTCTGGAACTCAATTGTGTATGACCCAGAGTTTGATCAAGTTTATTTGGGTGTGGGTAATGGCGCGCCTTGGACCAGAGTGATTCGCTCGCCGGGTGGTGGTGACAATCTATTCCTTTCAAGCATCGTAGCAGTGGATGCCGATACCGGCACCATGAACTGGTATTACCAAACAACGCCAGGCGACAACTGGGACTATACAGCGGTGCAAGACATGACTTTGGCCGAAATGGAAGTTGACGGTAAGCAGCGCAAAGTGATTATGCAGGCACCAAAGAATGGCTTTTTCTACGTGCTTGATCGCGAAGACGGTGAATTACTCCGTGCCCACCCTTATGTGAAAACTACTTGGGCAACCCACGTAGATATGCAAACAGGTCGGCCGGTGGAAAATCCAGAAACAGATTTTTCCGAAGAGGCGAAGTGGGTTTTACCCGGGCCATTAGGCGGCCACGATTGGCAGGCAATGGCCTTCGATGAATCGAAAGGCATCGTCTATATGCCAGCGCAAGATTTTCCGTTTATTTATTCGCTGAACGCTGAGTTTAAAGAGACCGGCTACTTCAAGCGCAACCCGGGCACCTCTAACTTAGGCATAGATATTGAAAATAGCTCTATTTTGGCTGAGGAAATGGCTGCTGAAGCGCCTGATGCAAAGGGTTATCTAAAGGCATTTAATCCGTTAACTGGCGAAGAGGTTTGGTCGGTAGATCATGTGCATTATTGGAACGGTGGCGTGTTGGCATCCGCTGGTGGGCTGGTATTCCAAGGCGATGGCCTCGGCTATATAAGCGCATTTGACGCCGACACAGGTGAAAAAATGTGGAGCTTTAATACCTACATATCGATACTCGCTCCGCCGATTACTTATCAGGTGGATGGTGTGCAATATGTCGCTATTCTCGCAGGTACCGGTGCAGTGGAGAACTTTGTTGGATTGGTGACCACTGAAACCGCGGCGGTCAAATACGGAAATTTCGGCAAATTATTGGTCTTTAAATTAGGTGGTAATCTGGCCCTTGTGGAACCTCGAATTCTTGATCGATCGATACCTGAACAACCGCTTATGACCGCATCAGCGCAGCAGTTGTTGCGTGGTGAACAACAGTACAATTTAGTCTGTGGCGGCTGTCATGGCGGTAATGCTCGGTCAGCAGGCATCCTACCCGATCTTCGGATGATGGGTGATGGCAAGCATAAGATTTTCAAAGAGATTGTGCGTGACGGCGTACTTGCTGCAGGTGGTATGGCAAGTTTTGCTGATGTTGTGAGTGTTGATGATGCAGAAAATATTCGGCAGTACATTATTTCTAGAGCCAACATTGATCGTGCTGAGGCTCAACAAGTAAAAGGATCTGCTGGCCGCTAAGTTCGTCATCTACAGAGTGAGGTGCCGCGACATAAAGTCGCGGCGCTATTTTTTTTCAGTAAGTGACTTCGCAAAAAAGACAATGGATGACAATCTAGCACGGCAAACGAGTCGGGAAGCCTCCGGCGCAAAACCTAAATAAATGTGCAACACTTTTGCAGTTTTAAACGGCTGACTTTGAATTGTAAATTGCTAGTTAGTTGTTGGCGGGTGTTGACTTAAATCTGCACCCTCGAATGCCCGGATTATATAGGTCTGGTCGCCTTTGCTGGAATGTTGGTTTGTTCCAACAATAACCCCCCTAATCTCGTTATACTCATTGTCTATGCGAGTTAAATATGCGAATTAAAAAAGACAAATCGAATATGTCGAACCTAGTGTTCAGTAGCGATGAACGCATTTGCCCTGGTTGTCTGCGTCCGCGGGTAACCTGTGTGTGTAAAAGTCAACACACCACATTGACTGAGCAGGCCGACGGTATTGTGCGCCTGCATCGTGAAACTAAAGGTCGCAAGGGTAAGGGTGTAACCTTAGTCAAAGGGCTAATTCTTGCCGAGGCTGAACTCAGCCAGCTGGCAAAGAAGTTAAAAAACGCCTTTGGTGTTGGCGGCTCCATTAGGGCAGGCGTAATTGAACTGCAGACTGTTGACCGCGACCGCGTAAAAGAGTTGCTCGAAGAAATGGGCCACACGGTTAAACTTGCGGGCAGTTAATTAAAAAGTTGCTGCGCTACCGGTGACGAAGAATGCCGATACGCAGGCTTATGAAAAATTACAAGCGCGAGCGTAACGGAATCGTTTAAAACGTGTGGGGTGAAATATGACGCATCTAACTTTGACTTGCCAGTGTGGTGCCTGCGAAATAGAAGTGCTGGATTCATCGGTCCGTTACCGCGCTGAATGCCTGTGCTTTGACTGCCGGCAGCGCGCCATGATCAGTTCAGGCATGGGTAATCTGAAAGCCTTTCCTGAGTCTTTAGCCAACTATTCATGTGGTTCGGATATTCTCTATTTCGCTAACTTGCTCAGAGTCTCGGAGCAAACTAAAGCAAAGCTAGAATTCCGTAAACTGCGCGAAAGTGGCTCAAATGTTACAACCTACGCCAGGTGCTGCGGCACTATCATGCTTAGTGCGCACCCCGCCTATGACGGCAAGAGCATAACCGTGTTCCCTGATAACTGCCGCATAAGTCAGTCATTAGTCGACGTGCCCACAAATGCGTATTTGTTTGCTCTGGATTTTCCTCAAGAAAAATTTCGAGAGCTAAAAATGCATGGGCTGATTCCGGCTATTTTTTCGGGTGATGAGTCTCTTGACGCGGTGGAGTTGCCGAAGTTCATGGCGGCGGCACAAGCAGCCATAGACGAGATATGGCTAGCGCAACCCCACACAACTTATGAGGCACTTTATGCCGATGTGCAGATCGTTGTTAGTGATGATCTGTTTGCTGACAGTCGGCAGCAGTATTAATGGAGTACTGGCGCATCGCATCGGGTAACTGCCTAGTTCATTTGACAGTATTGCCCAGTTTACAGGATAAGCGTTTTATCTATTTTACCGCCTTTAGACGGGGCTATTTATAAGCCCCTCAAAAATTCCACCAGTTCAGCGTTAACGCCCTCGGCGCGCTCTTGCTGTAACCAATGTCCGGCGCCTGGGAATTCGACACATCCACGTAAGTCTGTGAGGCCAGTTTTCATAGAATCTATTGCGTCTGCTGTATTACCCGCAATGAGGTCATGCTCGCCATACAAGTATAGGGAAGGTTGATCGATTGATTTACCAATGAAGGGCGCCAAAATGCCTGGCAGACGATTGATATTTCTGTACCAATTGAAGCCTCCTGTAAAACCTGATGCTGAATGTTCTTGAACGTAGAAATCGAGATCTTCTTCGGTCAACCATTTGGGAAGGGCATCTGGAATAACAAATTGATCGGTCATTTTTTGACCTTGCGGAAAGTGACCGTCCCAGCCAATACTGTGGAATCCGTCTTTGATAACGTCGCCGCTGATGGAATATAAAACCCCAAGCATGCTGCGCCGTACATCCTTTCTAAAATCCGCTTCCGCTACACCGGGTTCTTGGAAAAATAATCGGTAGTATTCCTGATCGCCAGCGTTTGCCCGCATAAGGTCGTCCATTGAGACATTTGCCGGTAAGGCAAAAGGCGGCATGAAGGGTACCGAGAGTACCGCAACGGCTCGAAATAGATCCGGTCGCATTAATGCGGTGTACCACGCCACTGGGCCGCCCCAGTCATGGCCAACCACCACCGCTTGTGACTCGCCTAGTCCCGCAACACTGCCTACCACGTCGCCAATTAGGTGGCTAATGGAATAGGCGTCAATGTTTGTGGGTTTCGTGCTGTCGCCGTAACCGCGCATATGCAGGGCCACAGCGCGATAACCTTGATCGCCTATTGCACGAATTTGATGACGCCACGAATACCATGATTCTGGCCAGCCATGACAAAAAATCACCAAGGGTCCTTGGCCATATTCGACATAGTGCAGTTCTATACCATTGGTTTCAATCGTGCCTTTTTTGAAGTCGCTGGTATCGCTCATTACAGTCTCTCTTTGGTGTGTACTTTAGGGTGGCTAGGCGCCCCCCAGCTGCGCAGTTAACTGCCCGAGACCCTTCGGTCTATCCCTACCCAGTAGGGTTCGCGTAAATCTTTGCGTTTAATTTTGCCCACTGGGCTTTTCGGTAACGGGTCAGTTGAGATGGTGATCCCGCCTGGCTTCTTGTATGAACCCAAATCGTCGATCACCATTTGCACCAGTTCTTGCTCGCTGACGTTTGTGCCTTCCTTAATAACGCAATGGGCATGAGGTGTTTCTCCCCAGCGTTCGTGAGGAATGCCAAACACTGCAACTTCCAGAATTTTTGGGTGTCCGGCCAACACGTTTTCAATCTCCGCTGGCCAAATGTTAAAGCCGCCGGAAATGATCATGTCGTCTGCGCGGTCAACAACGTAGAGATAGCCGTTGCCATCAATTTTGCCGAGATCTCCAGTTTTGATCCATCCATTGACCATACGCTGCGCAGTGGCCTCTGGATTATTCCAGAACTCGGTCATCATGCCGTCCGAGCGAGCCACAATTTCGCCCACCTCATTGGCGGGCAGAACATTATTCTCTTCATCCCATATCTCTACTTCGGAAAAAGGCAGAGCAAGACCGCAGGAGCGCAGAGGATTAGAACCGTCTACGTCACTGAACCATTGTGCAGAATTCATCATAGATATGGGCAGTACCTCGGTTTGCCCATAACCTTGGTAAAGCACGTCGCCAAATACCTCTCGAGCAGCCAGTGATGTAGCGTCTTGAATGGGCGCGGCAGTAATGAGTAAACATTTTATTGAGGAGAAATCTCGACCGCGGGAGTTGTCGTCCTGTACTACCGCGTTGACCATTGTAGGTACCATAAAACCGAAATTAATCTGTTCACGTTCAATGAGATCTAATGTCTCGGTGGTGTCGAAGTGATTGACCATTACATTGCAGCCCCCCGCCAGCCACATGGGCAAGTACTGGTAGCCGGAGCCATGGGAGATAGGACCCAGGTGTAAGCATTTGTCGCCAGGTTCTACTGGCGGAAAGGTATAAAACCAGTCGCGACCAGCAGCCAGCCATGCTTTTTGAGTATAGGCCACGCCTTTGGACAAGCCCGTAGTGCCTCCGGTATGACGAATGATGAAGTAGTCTTCAGGGTCAATTGACACATTGGGGTCTATTGTCGATTGGGAGGCCAGCCATGCCTCATAGCCATTATCGCGGATAAAAATATTTTCGAGATCAGGAAGTTCAGTATCTAGGCCGGTGACCTCGTGGGCATGTTGCTCGCTAACCAATAGTGCGCGGCAATTGGTGTGCCCTAGCATGTGCGCGTGGGCCGCGCGGCCATTACGTGGGTATAAAGGCACGCGTACCAAATTTGCAATGGACGCTGCTTGAAATAGATCTGCGGCTTCTACAGAATTATCTTCCAGTACGCCGACCCGATCTCCCGGCTGCAAGCCCATTGCACGCAAGCCATTAGCCAGCCTAACTCCACGTTCCCAAGCTTGGGCAAAAGTTAAGCGGGTATCGTTGTGAATGATGGCCTCGCGGGTACTGTAGTGCTGGGCTGCTCGCCTCATCAATGTCCGGACGTCCAAAGGTTATCTCCGCCGATTTCTTGAGTACTGATGCTAACCTTTGCTTCTGTCAATTTGAAGTGAACGGCACTCGTTGAAGACCCTCTCCACCCTGGTTAAAATCGTCAAGCGAAAATCGCCCTAAAATTTTGGCTGAGCCGTTGCTTCAGCTCCTTTGTCAATGATGCACACGGCGCAGCGTGATCTTAGTTAGCTGGGCCAAGAGAGTTAGTTGATATCCACTGCCTTAAGGTGCTTGAGCATGTCGCTCACCATTACAGGGATAATTTCATCAGGCATGTTGTGGGCCATGCCCTGATAAACCTCAAGTGTGGCACCGGTAATGTTTTTTGCCGTGAATTCGCCGTGGGCGAGGGGTAGCAATGGATCATCTGCGCCGTGGAGTACTAATGTAGGCACGTTAATTTGTTGGACCCTTTTGGTTCGGTCTCCTGCGTTGAAAATCGCGGTAATTTGATTAGGCAGAGCGGTTGTAAAAAAGCCTATTTCTTCTAATTTGGCTGCTTCGTCCAAGGTGCTTTTATTCATGTTATCAATGCCGTCACGCTGTGCTTTGCCCGGTGGTGGCAGGTGTGGTGCGCCGGTAGTGGACATAATTGAGGTTAAAGATTTTGTTCGCTCGGGATGATCGTAGGCGATGATTTGCGCAATCATGCCGCCCATAGAGGCACCTATCACGTGAGCTTGTTTTATTTCTAATGCGTCGAGTACTGCTACTGCGTCACCAGCCATGTCCTTTAGACTGTAGGGCGATTCCACGTGGAGTCCAATTTGAGATTTTAGCAGTTGCCACCACAACCATAGCTTGCCTTTGCCCTTTACTCTTGAAGATTCCCCTGTGTCGCGATTATCTAAGAGCACTACTCGATAACCGCCGTCGAGAAGGCCGTTGATGAGAGCTGGGTCCCATATTCGGTGGGATGCGGAAAGTCCCATCACAACTAGAATAGGCGTTGCCTGTTCGTCACCCACACTTAGGTAAGCAATTTCAATATCATCATTGCTGGTTCTTGACATGGGGGCGTCGCGATCATACGCCGCGTGCGCGGCATTAGCCGCAAATAAAAACAGGGTCAAAGCGATATAAACGAGCGCTTTAAATTTAAGCTTGGAATGAGGCATTGGTTCAGGGGTCCTGATGAATTTATTTTTTTGGCTTTTCGAATCTAAACTATGGCCGTAATGTAATACCGGTGTGGCGCAATGTCGACGATGTTCCCTAACCCGATATTAAAACGTGGACTTATGCTGGGTGAACAGAGCTACCTAACAGGCCCTAGTTTTTTACGCTGATAAATGGCAGCTCAATTGGTAAAACTCTTTTTTA
>CAJWNY010000064.1 GCA_913043815.1 uncultured Gammaproteobacteria bacterium | reverse complement strand
TGTTTGCCTGTTCTGCAAGGTTCATGCGCTGCAATACTCGGTAACCGGTAATCACAGCGAACAATGAGGGGTAAACTGACTCGACTTTGGGTGAATCAAAAGCGCACGCGCGGGCTAAAAGGACTGTTTGATTGGCATCCCCGTTGCACTACTGAACCGAACTAATGGACAAAGGCAGTCATCATTTTCAAGTTCTCCCTAGACTTTAGAGATAGTATGCGGCGATATTAGCTCTTATCATAGACATCTACTTGGGCGCTGATTGCTTACGGACTTAGTGGCTAGGCTTAATTTTCAACGATCTCGTGCTGATCGAAGTAAATACATCGTTCAGATAACCCGGCAAACTGACTAAAAACGTGACGACCCGGACGCACCGAAATGCTCGTGTAACAACGAAGTGGTTTGTCAAAGAGAAACGACGATGAAAATAGTATCGGTCCTTTTTATTGCGGCTAGCCTCGCCTCTTGCGGTGGAGGTGGCGGGGGATCACCAGCGCCTGAATCCTCTGCTCCCCCCAGCGTTGAGCTTTCTGTAGACACCGCCAAAATATTTCGCGGAAACTCAATTAAACTCAACTGGTCAAGCTCTAATGCGAGTTCGTGTTCGGCGTCTGGTGATTGGTCTGGGACTGTGACTTTAGAGGGTTCTGAGACTTTAATATTGGCCGATGCTGGCGCATATAATTTTTCTTTAAATTGCTCAGGTGCAATATCTAGCCACTCGGTCACAGTGACCGATTATGATTTTGAGGGAACGTGCATAAATCCGCATGACTCGCAATTTCCAAGAGAGTACTTGGGCGAGTATCCTATGCCTGACCCGCAAAATTACTTTGATGACACCCTCATTAAGGCAATTGGACTTAAAGACTATGGGATTTCCTGGATTTACAACGCCTACAAAAATAACTCCCCGTTGTTGTTGCAAGATTGCACTGAAGAGCAATATGTAAAGTTGATGTATCGCGAGACGTTGCGGCGTTTAAAATCAATCGGCGTCACTAGCGTCTGGGTCGCCAACTTCGGGTATTGGAATAATGACCCAGAGATTTGGACCGTAGATCATTCGACAAAACATATAAAGGACTGGGAAATAGCGTTCATCGCAGACACAGCCCGTGCCCTCGATATAAACCTGCATTACAGTTGGCAATTTAATATGCGGATTGCCAATTCAGAAGATTTACTGTTTCCTTTCAATGGCACTGCCTATGTCGATATGTCCTTACTAACACGGATTATGGCCGCGCATGAAAAACACATTATTTGGGAGGCGCAACGCCTAGAAGGGTTAGGCTTCAAATCGATGTCTGCCGATTGGCAAGCCATGTGGTTGGCATTTTGCGGTCTCGACTGCACTGCCACAGAGTCAGAGATAGCAGACCTCAAGGACTTCTATATGCAGCGCATGGGTCAAATCATCGCCGGCATCAGGCAGTCTTTTTCTGGGGAAGTATTTGTTGGCGAAGGTATTCAATGGAATGATGAGCGCGTTGTTGATCAGGTGGACGGCATTGTTGTTAACTTTCCAAATTTAATCGCTGACGACGAGATCGAAACCGCCAATGTGGCGCTTATTGAAGAAAGGGCAACCGAGTATATCGCCGATTTTCATCAAGACTATTATTGCCAAAGCTCCCAACCATGCTGGGAAAGAACCAGCTTTAACAACGAAAAGCATCGAATAATATTTAATTTGTTTGCGCAAAGTCATGCATCATTTCTTTCAAGAGGCTGGGTCGAGGATGGTTTTTGTATCGATGAACTCTTTGGTCAACCGTCGGATACAGGCTGTATTCAGCGACAAATTAAAACAGATTTTTCAGCGCAGGCAATCTGGTTTGAGGGCGTTTTGAGAGCCATCAATAACCAGCCTTACTTTGATTTAAAAGGCGCCACATCGACCACGGGATATTGGCTTTCAGACACATTACTGGGCGATGGCGACATCGAGGCTTTTCCAAACCTGTCTCAATCTATCCGCGGCAAGCCTACCGAAAAAATAATCCAGTATTGGTACTCTGGCGAATACCAACCGTACGCGGCTGAATTTTCAGACTAGCCAATCTAGCGAGGGTGCCAAAGATCAACAAGAAGTGCCCAAAGAAATAATTGCTAGGACACTTAATCTACGAACTATAAGTGTAATTTTGCGTTTACCGCAGTCTATACCGTAGCTGCAGAGCTTTAAGCACGTGTGGGCAAGTCGGCGGATTACTGGACCTAATGATGCCGGGGCGGGACTTGAACCCGCGCGGAGCTACTTCCGAGCCATTTTAAGTCGCCGTGTCACCAACACCCACAATACAAGGCAAATAGCCAACACCAATAAATCAGCATCGTGCGCAATAAGGTCTTTATTGATGGTTGTGGCTTGCGGTGGTTAAACGTGCGCTCATGTCCCATGACAGTTCATAAAAACCTGTAGAAAAATCTCAAGTCCCAACCAACCCCACCCCCGCGGCACCGATCCTTACGCTTGATGAGACCCCAGTTCAAACCCCTATGATTGGAAACCAATCAGCGTCAAATCGGTTGATGGCATAATCAACCTGCTCACCGTCCGAATAACCATCATTGTCATCATCTATGTCAAAGGCATCTCCAAGCGTGTCTGAATCAGAGTCATAGCGCTGTATAAAGCACGAACAGTTGGATTGATGGTCAAGTTTGGTCTTCGGGGGCGAGTCTTAACGATACAAAGCTCGCTGATAATTAGGCGATCTCGCGCCACAGTCCACAGGCGGTAGTCACTCATTGGATTTCGCTTATACCTTCATAAATTGAGGTAACACGCACGTCGCGGGTATAGCGCGCCAATGGAAATTCTTTAATGTAGCCAGCACCACCCGTGCTCCGTAGCGCGGTGTCGCAAGCTCTGTTCGCCGCCTCGGAGGCATACACTTTAGCCATGGACGCCGGTTTGGCGAAAGGCAAACCTTGGGCTTTGCGGTCTGCGGTCTGCGAGAACGGATTCAGAATATGACTTTGCAATCAACGAAAGCCGGATAGCAAAAATGAGATATTAATACGCCAAAGTAATAGAAGCCTTAACTACTACTCGCATGAAAAAAAGGTCGCTATACTGCTGTCCTGCAAAAGAAAACTCAATGCGCTTGACGCTTTCATAGCCAATCAAACCGTATAACAGTATTAGGGGCTACTGACTCTTAGTCCTGACTCGGCAAACATTTGCATCAACCCAACAAACAAGTAATATAGATTTAAAATTAAACCCTCAGGAGCGACGCAAGTATGAATCTAGTAACAATCGCATCTCTCGCGGCGATATCCTTTGTACTTACGCTGCTAATAGCCAACATTGTGCAACATCGGCATCTCTTTCGCGGTCATTTTCAACGCAAATCTAAACAGGTCGAGCCCGGTCCTCAGGACAGCTTGGTCGACAAGGCTGATGGAGGTAAGCAAGAATGACATGCTCCAACCACTAACATTTGGTCACGAACGTGTGTGCTCTTGGGACTAACCAAGGCATGTCACACTCTTTCGAGGGCGCTTTGATTTGCTGGCTGGTTATTGAAGCACGCCATCCCGCCTGAACGGGATGAAATACCTTAGCCTATGGACTGCACCGCTGTTATGAGCTCCAAACACTTTGAATGCGCGAGACTTGCCCCGCCGATGAGTTCGTGACTGGTTAGCTAACCAATGTTGTCAAGCGTCTACTGTATCAGTGTCTTCAACGGTTTCAGGTTCTATGTCTTCAGCAGGCGCAGGCATTTCATCAGTTGTCTCACTCTCGATCCGACCTGGTGCTGCCGCAGTTTTTTTAGGTTCTGCTAGAGCGTTTGTGTCGTGAGAACCTCCGCAGTGACCGGCAATCACAGGCGCAGAGAAAATTAGCGACGCGAGGACTGTTAGCATTCGTAAATTGGTAAACTTCATAGCGTTTTCCTTTGCGATAAGGTGGTGTTAGAATTAAATAGTTAAAATACACACAAAATATACGGCGATGCTTGGCCGTTTAGACCAATTAAATTTTTACGAACGAAAAGACTTATGAGATTTTTTGCAGTAGTAATTCTAAGCGCACAATTTTTTCATGGAGCAGCGCTTGGTGGAGAACCCGCAGCGATAGCCCCAGAGCATGTGATCAAGACGATTCAACATTTTTATCAAGTATTGGACATAAAGCAATACGACAAAGACAAACTTCGACAAGTAGTATCGGACGACTTCATAGTCTTTGAGGCCGCAAAAAAAATGGACCTCGAGCAGTTTCATGCTTTTATCACACACAAAGACCCAAACGCTGAACCCTTAATCGATACGAACTGGCAAATCTCAGATTATCGAGTGTCCATTGATCATAACTCAGCGCATATCAGCTATCTGAATCGGGGTACGTTCCAGCACGGCGACAGTTTACGAGTCGCAATGCTATGGATGGAGAGCGCATTTCTTACATATCAAAATGGAGCGCTCAAAATAAAGTTCTTAAACTCAAATCTAATTTCAAAAGATATTCAGAAATTGAGCGATGGCGCGTCTGATTAGATCGCGCTTTATTCTCGCTCTCAGTCGCTACCGTTAAAGTACAGAATAGAATTTTGAGGATTTCTCTTCAAAAAATAGTTAGGCCGCTAGCTTAAAACTCAAGCACCCACAACAATAAAATGAAGTTCGTTTTTACCTCAGAGGCGACTTTGAAGATGCTAAAGATTGATCAATTTTGGCAGTGCGTGGGAATAATATGTCTGAAAGTCCGCGCAAATATGTTGATTATAAGAGCCTAGAAATACACTTGGTACAGGCCGCACTAGAAGTTAAAATATATGCGGTTGTTTCGTATCTGTCTTTTTAATTTATATCATTATACCTGCAATTATATTTACTAAAGCTTAATATGGAGCAGTGAATTTTTGCCAACAGTATGAAAAATACCCTGTTTTAGTGAACAAAAAATGGCAAACCGACACGGCGTGTCACTACCATTTTTATACCGGTAAATCCAAAAGGCTTTCGTTGCTGATTTGGATCTATAATTTAAAAACGTCAATACGCCACTGTTTTTGGTCAAGTCAGTGATACAAATACCTCAATAATTATAATTTTTGGGTACAAAAAATATGTATGTCGCAATCGGTTTGGTAGTTTGGCTTTTGTCTTACGTTGTATTACCTAAAATACTGAGCTACCTGCCCTCTGACTCAGCCATTCACTCGGTTAATCCGATACAGCGGATTAACTTCGCAACAATCAATACAGTTTTGCTTCTTGTGTTGATTAAGTAATAGAGAAAACACTCCCATCTAACCGCGAACAGTCCAAAGTTCCATCAGTGGTCGCTGCAAGCAGGGCAGAAAAGCTTAGCGCTACAAATCGAAATTAATTGTGGTTTTGTTCATATCAGGCACAGGCACCTCACGGATCGTTTTGTCCACTTTTACGGCTATAAGATCGCTCTACAGAGCGGCATATAAGTGCCATACATTCTTAAAATAATGGTTGTGCCTGGAGGGGCATGATGGCATTGCCCAACTGTCCGATAATATCTTTAGTGCAGGCGCTTATAGCAAAGAATTAACCGATGTCAACTTAGAAAATGATGCCTGTTTACGGTTCTTGGAAAAACTTGCCAAAAATACTGTATAGAGGGGGCATAAGATAATCCGACGAACAAACCGACAGCCAAGACGCCTCCGTTCGTTGTTTGAAAACCAAACGGGCGGACGGCATGAAAACACTAAAGCGAAACCAGCCACGCAAAGTTAGTCTAGCAAGGCATTTTTAACGCACCCACTTGCTTCGAGTGAACAAGGTGGACATGGTTTTGCACTCTAATAATATAAAGGAACCACCCTACCCGAAACCTATCGTCGCTTGGTTCGTCGTCGGCATGCTCATCGTTGCAGCGATTGTGTCTTTTATTGATCGGCAGATCATTGCTATCGTCGTTGATTATATAAAATATGATCTTGCAGTCGGGGACGCTCAAATCGGCTGGCTATATGGAATCTTTGCCATTTTTTATGCCCTTGCCGGTTTTCCAATTGCCTGGTTGTCCGATCACAAAAGCCGCAAGCACATAATTGCAGTGGGTGTTTTTTTTCTGGAGCATCATGACCGTTGCCTGCGGTTTAACGCAGAATTACTGGCAGCTTTTCTTGGCCCGGTGGGGATCGGGGTGGGCGAGGCCACACTTATGCCCGCACCGATATCGCTAATGGGAGACTATTTCCCGCGCGAAAAAATCCCATTGGTGCTCAGCGTTCTTTAGGCGGGCCCAATTATAGGTACGGGGATCGGTGTCATTATTGGTGGTTAGGTGCTCGAGGTCGTTGCGGGTGCAGGGGCGGTAACAGTGCCCTTTTTTGGTGTGCTACAACCCTGGCAACTGACGTTCGTCTACGTTGGCGTACTGGGTTTGGCACTGGCCTTTTTATTTTTCCTCACTCGTAAACCTGCTCGAAGACTGGTACAAGAGGCAGTAAACACTAACGACCACGCCGGATCCTTTCCGGCTCTGCGGCTATTTTACAGACGCAACCCCTCCACCATAATATTTCATCATTTGGGCTTTTTGTGCTTAACTCTGGTGGGCTACGCGTTCGTTTTTTGGACGGTTTCGTTTTTCGACCTCTTGCCCTGTTGTATAAGCAAACCGAACAATATCCTTAGAGACTAAAAATTTACTCCTTATAGACCTTATACGTTAAAAATTAGCGTGCAAATATTTCATTCCGATTGTCGGACAAATCCCAACATCGATCTGCGTACAGTGGCGGATATGCCGTGAACTCTATCGGCGATACCTCTATTTTATTGGCGACAAATAGTACTTTATTTCGATGACATACAGTCGAACGAACGAGCACTGGAGTTTTAACGCTACCGCCTTACTTACCAAAAAATGTGGGTACGGTCTTGTTCAGGACTCCATCTAGAGCGGCCATATGATCTTCCGTAAACTGCGCTAATGGTTGCATGTTAGCCGACATCTCTAGGATATTATCCAAAGTTGATGTATCCGCTTGCCGCATCATTTGTTTGGTCATTCGCACAGGAATAGGAGATTTTGCCGCGATTTTTTCAGCAACCTCGCGGGCCTCCGCCAAAACAGTGTCTGCAGGTACTATTCTTGACACTAGACCCCAGTCAAGCGCTGTCTTAGCATCGATTAGATCGCCAGTAAAAAATAACTCAGCGGCACGTGAGCGACCAATTGCCCGAGGCAACAACCAGGCCCCTCCATCGCCAGGGACTAAACCAATGTTGATGAAAGTTGCTCCAAACTTAGCATCCTCAGACGCAATCCGAATGTCGGCCAGCGTCGCAATATCATTACCCAACCCGATAGCGTGACCATTAACCGCCGCGATAAGAGGGACCTCTAAGCCCCATAAGGATCGAATAATCTGATGAATACCCTGCCGATAACCCTCTCTTACGTCGGTCGCAGATCCAGAAAAAGTGCCGGTTTTCTCGACCATTGCTTTAAGGTCTCCACCCGCTGAAAAGGCTCGCCCAGCGCCAGTCAAAATAACACAGCGAACATTTCGATCGGTATTGATTTTTTGACAAGCATCATGAAAAATCTGTCCATCGTTAGCGCCCCCAAGGGCGTTAAGATTATTTGGTCGATTAATGGTCAAGGTGACAATATGGCCATGCTGTTCATACAGTAAATCACTCATAGAAAAGCTACTCTATATCGCTAATAATTAATTAGCTGTCTTGGTCTCGTTTATACCCAGCGCCGTAATGGCACCCCATAATTTTTCACTGCCCAGTCCCAAAGCTATATCACCTAGGGTGTTGGCCCAGTAACTGCTGCCACCAAACTCTGAGCGCCAACTCCAGGCTCGGCGTGAATAAAAATGCAGACTGTGTTCGTAAGTAAATCCAATCGCGCCGTGAATTTGATGCGACAAAGCACAGATCAGATCGACACATTCAGAGGCGCGTGATTTAGCAGCCGCGATTGCGAAACGCACGTCGGTCTTGGCATCATCTTTAAAGCCAACATTATCCATGGTGGCGAAAGCAAAGCGTGAAATTGAGTCTAAAGAGGCGGCTGCCGTAGCCAGACGTGCCAGGTTATGCTGAACCGTTTGGAACTTATTCAAGTTGCGACCAAACTGCGAACGCTCTCCCGAATAAATAGTGGCCTGCTCAAGTAACGCCATAGCAACACCGGAAATCTGCGCCGAACGAATCATTGCACCAAGGTAAAAGGATGCAGTTGCAGGCACATTGACGTCGCCATCGCACAAATTCGCGATCATTGAGCAATTGTCGCGTGGCTCTTTAGCCAGATTCACCTCATGGGTAAACACAACATCAGTAAAATCAACTAGCCGCACAATGTTTCCCGAATCGGTCACCTGAGTGGTACAGCCAGCCACCGCATTTCTACCCCAGGGAATTCTCTTCGCATCTGATCCGTCGATACTCGGTATTAAGGTTAAAGGCCCTTCCGGTGCTACAAGATTTGTTTGATCCAACAGCCAGCGTGCAACGATAGTCTCCGGCAACGGCAGAGGCACTGCAAATCGCCCGCAACCTTTAACGATTTCGTAGGCATCCGCCCAGTCACCACCAACACCACCGTTATCTTCTTTGACCAAGACAGAGGACAGTCCTAGCTCTTCCGTAAGTTCCCATAGTTGTGCCGCCCAACCCGTCTTTTCTTGCTCCTGCAAGAACTCTCGGTCGACCTTGTCCCTGAAAAGTCGCGTGACACTGTCTTCCAGCATTGATGAAATATCACTCATGAAATACCTAACCTTTTTGCAATGATTCCTCTTAAAATTTCTACTGTACCGCCGCGCAATGAAAACGAAGGAGCAAGCATGGTAAGCAATGCCAATACCTGCGCCAAGGGCTCAGCGTCATCACTTAAATTCGGTTCAATGCCAACAATTTTCTGCACAATCCCCGGCAGCGTCTGTTCAAACTCTGCACCAAGATCCTTTACAATTACCGCCTGAAGTGACACATCATCGCCCTGCGCTAACTTTCCTGATACCGATAACGACATGCTTCTTAGGGTAACCAAATTAGCCAAAATGGAGCCAATCTCTCTTTTAGCCGACTGATCATCGCCTTGCTCTAAGACCTTCAGCAGCTCGACAAATAGCACAGCACAGGATAAAAATCGTTCAGGTCCGCTACGCTCAATGGCCAACTCTGATCCCACCTGTCGCCAGCCATCGTTTTCTGTACCTAACAGCGCATCGTCGGAAACTAGTGCATTCTCAAAGACCACCTCATTAAAGTGTTTTCGACCAGTCAAATCCTCAATGGGTCTGACGGTGACACCTGGGGTATTCTTTAAATCAATAATGAATTGAGAGAACCCGGCATGCTTTGGCTGCGCATTTAAATCAGTACGAAATAACCCAATCATATAGCTCGCAATATGCGCATTTGTGGTCCACAACTTAGTGCCATTGATGAGCCATCCCTCATCGGTTCTAACAGCCTTAGATTGCAAAGAAGCGAGATCAGAGCCAGAATTTGGTTCACTCATGCCGATGGAAAAACAAGTTTCTCCACGACAAATTCGAGGCAAAAGATCTGCCTTTTGTTTCTCAGTACCGATACGCGCGATGAGCGGCCCACTTTGGCGATCGGCAATCCAATGATAACCAACAGGCGCACCCGCAAACAATGTCTCCTCGGCAACGACATAACGCTCAAGGTTACTCAACCCTGCGCCGCCATATTCTTTTGGCAGCGTCATACCAAGCCATCCTTTAGCCCCCATTTTTTCACTGAAAGTTTGATCCGCGCCATCCCAAGTATAGGCACGCGTTAGTGCACTGTACTGTTTCATCTCCACAGCCAAAAAGTCCCGCACGTCTTGTCGCAAGTTCTCAGCGCTTGCCGGTAACTGCCCAGGATCGTACCTGAGTAAATCTACGATAGATTCCATATATCCCCACCATTAATTTAACTTAATTTACATTTAATTCTGATAAATACGATTTTTCGGCCGATCTAACAGCCAATCACTGCAACTAAATTGCAGCCCGAACTTATCACTCAATAGATTGCATTGATTAATAAATTCGCTAACACCCATTGAGTCTATATACGATATAGCACCGCCAGTGTAAGAGGGGTAACCGGCGCAAAAGACTGAGACTAGATCGGCATGTTCATTAGTCATAATGCCATTTTCAATGAAACTAACCGCCGTCAACGCCTGAATAGAGAGCAGTCTTTTTTTTACGATATTTACATCGGGCTGGGTTTCGTTTTTTGGATAATTGTCATTGAGTTTTGACCAAAGTCTTTGTGAACCGTCCTCGGCATACTCATAAAAGCCGGCACCGCACGCCTTTCCATGACGCTTTAGATCCCTACTTAACCGACTGATGACTGTCATCGAATCAGATTCTTTTACGGTTGCCATTGCCTGGACCATTGGCAGGGAAACATTATCTGCTAGCGCCAGAGGCCCAAGTGAAAACCCCGCTGCTGTGCCGCCGTTTTCTATTAGTGCCGGGCTAACACCCTCTTTGAGCATTCTTAAACCTTCTTCCAGGTAGGCTTGGCGACAGCTTTGACTAAAAAGTCGTGGACTGTTGTGCTGAACGGTTGGCGTCAACCGTAATTGCTCGGCAAAGTCGAGACAGTGCGCCAACGTTGTCATTGACGTATTACTACTCGCAATAAGCTCAACCACATTACTGTTATCGACAAACGAAGCCAGTGATACACCAATGATTGCGTCATCGGAAAAAAATTGTCTGACATAGGTATCCAACCCACTAGACGGGTCACACACAGCGATGATAGCAGGCACCTCGATCAACTTAGAGACTTCCTGCTTAGTCATGCGAGACTTAATTATCAGTATCTCGGCGCTACTATTTGACTGTCTGATATGAGACTGAATAGACGCAGCCTTAGCCTCAAAAATCGCACCGCAGGCAACACGCCTTGCCAGCTCGACGGATACTTGCTCGAGTAACTCAGATGGTACCGATAGATCGCTGCAAATAATACTCACAGTCACTCCCGATAGACCGCAGAGAATCGCAAAGTCGACATCGTCTTGCGTGACTTTATCAAGCAGCACAGCCACAGAAGCCACTTTGATTTTTTTGATATCGACGGGGCGACCAAGTAAGGAACTGGCTGCACCCTTGCTCAAAAACAGGGTGCGAATCATATTGCGAGCTACAGAACCACGAGTTAAGCGAGAAAACTCGCGCGTCTCCACCTTTAAGGCCCCATCTATCGAACCCATATTACAGCCTTTAAATATTGCTCTTAATGCCGCTATGGGCGCGGGATAATTATAATTGGTCGATGTAGCAACATCGGCCGTTAGCTGCTGCAGTAACCGGCTAACCTTTGGGCTAGTAAGGGCAATACCTCCGGGAACAGAAAAGCCACGCTTATCCCATGGTTGCTGGGCGTTTCCCTGGTTAATTACCCAGTTTTCGGCCGTCGAGAAAAGTTCTTCCCTACTAGCCGTAGCCTGCACTATACCCAAATCAAGGGCTTGTTGAGGACTGACAGACGCGCCTCTCAAGATAAGATCAGCTGCTTTTTTTAAACCAATCAGCCTGGGGAGCCGCTGAGTACCACCGGCACCAGGCATCAAACCTAAAGTAGTTTCAGGTAATCCAAGTTTTATTTTAGGGTCATTAAGTACAACGCGATAATGACAAGCCAGCGCTAACTCTAACCCTCCACCAAGAGCCGTTCCGTTAATCATAACCGCGACAGGTTTACCACAGGTTTCTAATGCCCGCAAAGATTCAGTAAAAGTTGAGGATTGAAGATAGGCCTCCTCGGCTGACCGTTTCTGGTCATATAATCCAACAATGCGTTTAAGATCACCTCCGGCCATAAAGGTTGGCTTGCCTGAGCGCAGCACTGCGCCAATAGCACTGGTGTCATTTTTGAGTCGGCCAGCAACTCCGGCCATGTCCTTGTGTAGAGTCGGTGTTAAAACATTCATTGAACGATCTTTGACATCAATAGTAATAATAGCCACGCCATTATCAGCCACTGTATAACTCAGCGTTTCAAAGCCCACTGCGTCCGACATACGCCCTAACTCCCAATCTTTGTTTATTTAGACAGTTGTCGCGCTAAACACGCTCTATAATTGTTGCCGTACCCATGCCGGCTCCAACACATAAATTGATCAACGATGTACTTTTATCCCGTCGCTCTAGCTCATCTAAAACTGTTCCCAATATCATTGCGCCGGTGGCTCCTATGGGATGACCCATGGCAATCGCTCCGCCATTAACATTGATACAATCATGAGTGATATTCATCTCGCTCATAAAGACCAAAACTACCGCGGCAAAAGCTTCGTTCAGCTCAAATAAATCAATATCTGACCTGTTCATACCGGCTTTTTTTAAGGATAAAAGTGCTGCAGGCGTTGGACCGGTTAACATTTCAGTTGGATCAGAACCAATTGAGGCGAAAGACCGAATTTTGGCTCTGGGCTTTAATCCTAAGGCATCACCCATTTTCTTACTGCCGATCAGAACGCCAGCAGCACCATCGACAAGACCGCTCGAATTACCAGCGGTATGAACATGGGCTATACGCTCTAACTCAGGGAATTTGAGCAGCGCCTGAGCATCAAAAGCATTCGCCCCCATAGCCTCAAAAGCAGAGGGCAGCTTAGCTAAATCCTCAAACCGTGTGCCTGCTCGGATATACTCATCCCTCGAAAGTAATGGCATACCGATATCATCAATAACGGTAAAAACTGACCGATCAAAATACCCCTGCTCCCAGGCATGGCTCGCGCGCCGCTGGCTTTCGACTGAATAGAGATCGAGGTCAACCCGAGAAATGCCGTTGCGCGTTGCAATAAGGTCTGCAGAAATACCCTGAGGGATGTACTGTATCTTGTAGGCCAATGATGGATCTGATGACCAGGCACCTCCAGAGGAGCCGATAGGAATTCTTGACATACTTTCAACACCGCATCCAATCGTTAAATCACATTGCCCCGCCATAACTTTTGCGGCAGCAATGTTTATAGCCTCTAAACCGGATGAACAAAACCGGCTTATCTGCTGACCTGGACAGGTGATCGAGTAATCAGCGTATAAGCATGCAGCGCGGCCTATGGCACTGCCCTGCTCACCAACGGGCGAACCGCAGCCAGCAACGACGTCTTCGACCAACGAGGTATCCAGGCCGTTACGATCTCTGAGCTGTTGCAGCACCTGCCCGAGCAATTCAACAGACGTGACACTATGCAGAGCACCATTGGCCCTAGCTTTGCCTCGAGGAGTTCGCACATGATCAAAAATATACGCGCCAGTCATTGCCAATAGTTACCTTTTTGGTAGTTAAAATACCGCCTTTTTTAGAAACACAGGTGACAGCAGGCGCCTGAGCTGATTGTCGGACAATCGCTAATTGTTACACGGTCTCAAAAGACATCATATGTTTGTATTTAATTCAAAACAATAGATTTCTATGACAGACAGACGTGTCTCTGGCCTACCTTTTTAGTGGTTTAACTTATTGGTTTACACTTTACAAACTGGCTTTCAATCTATAACGTTAAATCGTGTGTTCGTTTTTTTAAGTCAGGAGCGATGCTCATATAGTCTTATTACCAGCCTCACAGACGGAAAAGAATATGGATTTAAAGGGTAAAGTGGCCGTTATCACCGGCGGGGCGTCAGGCTTGGGAAAAGCAACCGCTGAAAAGTTTATTGCCGGCGGTGCAAAAGTGGCAATATTTGATATGAACGGAGCTGAAGGCAATGTGGTCGCCAAACAGCTGGGCAGCAACGCCATCTTTTGCTCGGTTGACGTCACTGACGAAGAATCAATCATATCCGCTGTTGAATCTGTAATAGCGTCGTTTGGAGCCATTCATATTTGCGTGAATTGCGCCGGACGTGGTGGCGGCGCAACAAAAACCTTAGGCCGTGCCGGACGGTTCCCAATGGAGTTATTCAAAAGTGTTATCGATATCAATTTGATTGGCACATTTAATGTACTCACCCAGTGTTCCGAAAAAATGGCTCTCAATGACCCCGACGAAAAAGGTGAACGAGGCGTTATTATCAATACTGCATCGATTGCAGCATTTGATGGCCAACGTGGCCAGGTGGCCTATGCCGCCAGTAAAGCCGCACTGGCGGGTATCACATTGCCCATTGCGCGAGACCTAGCCTATTACGGCATTCGAATTATCACAATAGCACCAGGCTTGTTTGAAACACCTCTACTAAAAAATATGACACCCGAAATCAAAAAGGATTTGGCAAAAGATATACAGTTCCCCGCCCGACTTGGTGTGGCTGAAGAATATTCGAAATTGGCGCTGCACATCGTTGACAATACTTACCTCAATGGCGAAACAATTCGCTTGGATGGCGGATTGCGACTAGGCGTCAACTAAAATTAGAAACCGAGTGAGTGGTACCGAAAATTGACGAATCAATGCTAACGCAAGCATTTTTTTAAACGTTAACATCGCCAAAAGTTATGTCCAATGCCGCACAATATGCAATTACCGCCACTGATATCATATGCTTAAATACAGTGAATTTTACAACCTATGTTAAGCGCCCCTTAAGCTAGCGATCTGCTATCCCGCAGGTACGTTTGTCAAAGAGATACTGGCCACGTATAAAAATTTTACCTAATTAAAAAAATTTAAAATTAATAACCTAGCCTAACGCGACGCGCTATCTCTCCACGAAGAAAGCCATCCGTTGATTATTTTACCAATTAGCTTCACCGGTTGGCGCGCCCAGATATTTTATCAAGAAAAGTAACTCGCCAATCATGGCTATATCGAGGTTGGTATAGACCATACAGATTCAAGCAATGCCGAAATCAAGACGCCTGAAGACCGCCCCCAGCCTCTTGTAGTATCGGGTTTCTCATAAACTGCTGCATAGGCGATATGAGTGATACCTGATACTTCACCAATTTTGACGGCGGCGTCGACTTCATCACGCAGATCAACGCTCACCCACTCTGCGCTCCTGTCGAAAATCTGGAGTTCGTCGAGACACCCCGACAACGTGCCAATCCGGCAGCGACTCGAAATATTTAAGCGCAGACCAACCAACGGTCTCGAGGGCACCGACTAGC
Organism: uncultured Gammaproteobacteria bacterium; assembly: GCA_913043815.1. Taxonomy (GTDB): domain Bacteria; phylum Pseudomonadota; class Gammaproteobacteria; order Pseudomonadales; family Azotimanducaceae; genus UBA4421. The sequence continues at coordinate 586 of CAJWNY010000064.1, read as the reverse complement.
ATAATTTTTTTCTTCGATTCGGACATACCTACCTTATGATCGGTAGCCCATTGGTCTTTTTCGTGTTGCCACCACTTGTCGGCTATTTCCGCAAAGCTAGGCACATCTCAATACCGCTTACGCTCTTTTTGTGCGGGCTTGCGTCAATCCTCACAGATAGCTCCCTTTTGGCTTCGTAGCGGTACTCTCTCGCCTCTTTAAGCGATACTTGAGGAAATATACCAATAGCAAATGTCTTGCGTTTACCGGCGAATCTGCAGTCCATACGCCAGTATTTACTGACATTCTTTTTGATCAACATATACATGCATTCGCCATCAGATAAATGTTCATCTTTATCGAATGGGATGGCTTCTTTTACTTGGATTCCAGTAAGTGCCATATGACGGTATAAATCCAAAGCGAACTGGTATATCGTCAAAAGTACCGTCAAATATAGACTATAACAATGGGCTAATATGGAGAGTAATATTTATAAATTCACAAAACGTCTTTTATTGATAGGGTTTTTAGGATTCCAGCAGATATCGCTGGACTTTATAATGGTGCCCGGGGCCGGACTTGAACCGGCACGGAGTTACCTCCG